>CAJOEQ010000353.1:560-2002 GCA_905233515.1 uncultured Synergistales bacterium | reverse complement strand
TTCTCAAGAGTAATTATAATATCGCTATAAATTTCTAACGTTTTATAAATATTTTTGTCAGCTTTATAGCCTGCAGGGACTTTCAAGACGTGAATCTCGTAGATTTTGCCGTCAGGAACTTTGAACGCCGCGAGTCCATTTTTGTCAGTCTTACCTACATTGCATAAATTCTCATCACAAAATTGAATCGCGACATTTTGAAC
The DNA here is from genome assembly GCA_905233515.1 of uncultured Synergistales bacterium. GTDB lineage: Bacteria > Synergistota > Synergistia > Synergistales > Aminobacteriaceae > JAFUXM01. The sequence goes on along the minus strand of CAJOEQ010000353.1, from coordinate 1,799 downwards.
GGGATTATTTGCTGAATCCATTACGTAAACTCTAAAAGAGTCCCCGTCATTTGCTGTTACTTTTTTTTTCCGAGTAAATTATTAATTGTCGGCTCATATTCATCAACAGCAGCCCCTATAATTGGATCTGTTAAAATTTGACCGTCTGAGTCAACAAAAAAAGTAGTCGGGAATGCTTGAACATTTTTAATAAATTCTGATGATTCATCAGGTATTATTACATTTGGATAAGTTACGCCCTTTTCCTGCAATAATTTTTTTGCCTGTGCATAAGTAGACTCGTTTGAGTCCCCTTCAACTTCAAGTCCGACAATTCCGCAGCCTTTAGCCTGTAATTTCTTGTGAAGTTCTGCGAGATCGTCAAGCTCTTCAACGCAATAATGACACCAGCTCCCCCAGATATTTATCATAGTGATTTTATTTGCTGAAAAAATTTCTTTGCTTGTCATTTTCACATTTTCGAGCGTATAACCTTCAAAATCGATAATATCTCCAGTCTTAGCAAATATAGGCGTGCTATATAATATCGCTATGAACATGGAAAATAAAAATATTTTTTTCACGATATATAATTGCCTCCTAAAATTAATATAAGCGAATAAATTTTTATTTTTACAAGTTTTTAGCTCATTCTGTAATAATTGCCTTGTTGATAATTTTTCGCGAGTCTATAATTTCAGCAATTAATTTATTTTACTCAGGAGGTATATTCAACATGAAAAAATTTTTATTGCTCGTTCTTGCTTTATTGCTCATTGCGTCAAGTGCATTTGCTTGGACTCCGTCAAAAAATGTTACAGTCATTGTAGCATATAAGGCCGGATCAGGAACTGACAACACAGCCCGCGTACTCTCAAAATTTGCAAATGAGACAGTAGGGAAGACTCTAGTCATTCAAAATCTTGAAGGCGGTTCAGGCTCTATCGGTTGGACTGCTTTATCACAAGCCCGCCCAGATGGTTACACGCTTGGATTTGTCAATCTTCCGACTCTTTGCTCAAACATTGTCGAACAATTAGGCGATTACAAAATTGATGATTTCATACCGATTTGCAATCACGTAAACGAGACAGCTATCGTGTTAGTCTCGAAAAATTGCCCGTTTAATTCGCTTGAAGAGTTAATAAAATTTGCAAAAGAAAATCCCGGCAAGCTCAAAGCCTCAACAAATGGCAACAAAGCAAGCAATCACATCGGCGCGGAATTACTTGCAAAATCAGCGGGATTCACTTATATGGC
>CAJOEQ010000353.1:0-485 GCA_905233515.1 uncultured Synergistales bacterium | reverse complement strand
TTAGGAGTCTTTGCTGAAAAAAGAATGTCAAGTTTCCCCGATGCTCCTACACTGGGAGAATTAGGACTCTATAATAAATGGTACGGGAGCGCGCGCGCAATTGTAGCACCTAAGGGGACAAAGCCTGAAGTTATAGCATTCTATGAAGAGGCTTTCAAGAAAGCAATGGAGAATCCCGAATATATCGCAGCAGCCGAGAAAGCCGGAGTAACGACTCTTTACATGAACGCAGAAGATACAGCAAAATTAATTAATCAACAATATGAATTCTGCACAAATGAAGTCGCTAAACTCTGGGAGTAATAAAATTTTTATGCAGTGCCTGAGGCGTGAGTCTCAGGCTTTAATTTTATAAGGAGGCATTTATTTATGAAGAAAACAGATATAGGAGTCTGTCTTGCAATGTACGCTATATGTGCGTTTTTCCTGTATATGACTCTGAATTTACCAAAGGCCGCGCAAATTTATCCGTTATGTATAATTGT
>CAJOEQ010000352.1 GCA_905233515.1 uncultured Synergistales bacterium | reverse complement strand
ATGAGCCATTTATTAACATGGGTCAACAGCTTATCTTCAGGAGATAATATTTCTGTCTTAGTGTTTAATGCCTCGTTCGTTCCTTTGGGAAGCACTATTGCAACCCTAAAACCGTTATTTTCGACATGACAAGGTGCGTAGTGCAGTGAGGTTGCGTAAATTTCTACAGCGGTACCGGCCGGCACGAGAAACGCTTTGACTTTTGACGTATCAAGAGAATAATAATTATTCATTTCTTCTTTTTTTGCAAGCAGAAGAATTACATCATCAGCAGCTATATTAATTTCAGAGTCCCTATGATATTCAAGAGCGTTTAACTTTGTATTATGTCCGTTACAATAGCCGATTTGTATAGGCATACGCCCGTAAATATTTGCTCCTAAAATTTTTGCAGCGTCAAGGCTTTCTAATTTTTTATCAGACGCTACATAAACAGTTCCATTATCAGGACAAGGCGTAGAAGATTTAAGAACAGAAATTAATCCGCTGAAATCATAGCCGTCTATAACTCTTCCGTACGCTTTGAACTCACTATCTTTTACAGTGTATAACTTCATAAATTAACACCTCATTTNNNCTTCTTTCATAGCAGGATAAATCGTTTTGAACTGCTGATAACGGGCTTCATATTTTTTCACGAGTTCCGTTTCAGGTTCTTCAGATTTTGCAACTTTTACGATAGCTTGTGCAGCGTTCTCGACAGTCTTATATTCTCCGCAGGCAACCATAGCAAGCATAGCTGCCCCCATAGCGGGGCCCTCTTCAGAAACCGGGACATCTACCCTTATATTAAGAATATTAGCTATCATTTTCCGCCATAAAGGACTTTTAGCTCCTCCGCCGCAAATCATAGTATTTGTGAGATTAACTCCGGTTTTCTTTGCACATTCGTACATATCTCTGACAGCAAAACCGACACCCTCAAGAACTGCCTGAGTAATATCAGCTCTTGAAGTATCCATAGTAAGCCCTGTAAATGTTCCACGCGCTGAGGGGTCATTCCAAGGAGAACGCTCGCCCATTAAGTAAGGCAAAAAGAATACATGATTTTCGCCGAGATTTTTAATTCCGCTCTGTTCAGCTGAATAATCATTTGTCCGCAAAATTTCTTCAAGCCACCATTTATTGCAAGAAGCAGCACTTAACATACAACCCATTAAGTGATAATGTCCGTCAGCATGAGCAAAAGAGTGAAGAGCATTATTTTCATCAATCCGGAAAGAATTTGAAGATATGAAAATAGTTCCGCTTGTTCCCAGCGATATATTACAGCGTCCGTTACCTACAGTTCCTGTTCCTATCGCTGCTGCTGCATTATCTCCTGCTCCGGCTGCAATAACGGTCTTATCCGATAAACATAATTTTTCCGCAATTTCAGGCAAAATATTTCCGGCTTTTTCATAACTTTCACAGTTCGTCAATGCCGCAAATATCGCACATTTCTTTTGACCATTTGCGTTTTTTAACGTCAAGCAGAAGCATTCCTGACGCATCAGAATAATCAGTGCAGAAAACTCCGGATAATTTATAAGTTATGTAATCTTTGGGGAGCATAATCTTACGGATTTTATTAAAATTTTCCGGTTCGTTGTTTTTAAGCCATAAAATTTTAGGAGCAGTGAAACCCGGGAAAGCTATATTTGCAGTATATTCAGAAAGTTTATTTTTACCGATGATATTATTTAAGTAATCTGTTTCAGCCGTAGTTCTGCCGTCATTCCACAGAATAGCAGGACGTATAACATTGTCATTTCCGTCAAGAATGACAAGCCCGTGCATCTGACCGCCGCAGCTTACTCCTGCAACTTTCGTTTTATCTATATCAGCTGTGAGCTCAGCAATTCCTTGAACAGTTTGCGTGTACCAGTCTTCAGGATTTTGCTCCGACCAGCCTGAATAAGGATAAAAAATCGGATAATCGCGAGAAACAGTATTATAAATTTTACCGTTTTCGTCCATCAAAATTAATTTTACCGCAGAAGTTCCTAAGTCAATTCCTATGTATAGCAATACTCATCCCTTCTTAAAATATTAAAATAAAAAATTTCATATTGTGGAATAATTGATGTTATTATATCATCTAATTTTAGATAATTTATAATATTATGTGATGAAAATTAAGAAGCTATCCCCATAAACTAAATGTTTTAAATCTCTTGAAAATCGATTAATTTTTTCGTGCATTTCTTCAAAAATAAAATGATTATATTCCTCATTACTTTGGTTAGCGTGAGAAATATATCCGTCAGTAGAAGCAGCTGCAGCACACGTCAGCGATAGAAGCAAAGTAAAAGAAATCAATTTTTTTTTCATGATAAAACCTCCTTGAAAAATTTAA
>CAJOEQ010000351.1:650-2127 GCA_905233515.1 uncultured Synergistales bacterium | reverse complement strand
TTCTCCCCGCAGTTAGTGCATTTATTCAGACTTTGAGCATCTTTTAAACTCTAAAACTCGCATACGGCCTGACAGTGCGCACACTTGACCATAAAAACAGCTTTATCGGGAATATAGGGATTATTAATTAATTTTGCCTTATCATTATAAATTGCAAGAGCTGTATCGTAATCTCCGAAAACTTCAGCAATTTTTCTTATGCATAACTCTGCTATATCGGGATCCCTTAAATCAGACTCAAGAAGGCCGCTCATATTATTAAATAACTCTTCAAGTTCAGGCTGCTTAATTAAAATATAGCTGTCATAACCTGATCTGTGAGCTTCTGAATTAAATATATAAGATACGGCACTTTGTGCTATAGTGAGCTCAAGTTTTTCGATTGTACCGCTTTGAGCTTCTGCATACAAAGTTAAATACGGCTCAAGTTTTGATTTAAGCTGCTCGGCTGAATAATTCTTATATTCCGCAAAATTATTTATATCGCCTGATATATATGCAGTGAAAGAATATAAATCCCTGACAAAATCCGCATTATAGCGGTCAGAATGAAGAGTATTTATTTCATTATTAATTTTCCCCCGCAATATTTCTAAATTCTTGTGAATATTTTCGCACATTTTAGGAATTTCGGGCATTGCTGAGAGCGGGGATATATTTTTAACAGTGAAGCCGTTATTTTCGTAAGCCTCCTTAATGTCATCAGAATTTAAAGCTATTCCGTATTCTTGATTATTATTAAGAGTGCGGCGAATCTTGCCATTTGTAACTATTAGACTTTTCCCCCGGCGGCTGTTCTTTTCAAGTAATATTCTAGCTTGGAGTCTGCGTTTAATTTCATCTGTTTTGTCTTTGACCATATCAGAATAAAAGCGGCTTATTTTTTTCCCATCAAAGATTTTTTCTCGCATATTCTCAAGAAATTTTAGTCCTGATTTTCACTTGCTAAAAGATCATTGAGTTCTCTTAATTTCCGGGATAAAAGACTCTCAATTTTTGCGCGGTTTTTCTCTTTTAACGAAATTTTTGTAATGTCAAAGAAGTCAAAATCAGTCATAACGCGCTAATCCTCCCATGTCTGTTTATTATTTGCATTAGAGAACAAGCCGCCGATTTCTGAGCCATATTCCTGAAAGCTCCGACGAGTTCCCCCGATACTTCAAAGAAAATTGCATAGCCTGATGATATATAACGTAAAAATTTCTCATTTGCTGCCGTCCCTATATTAATTTTATTGCATTCTCTGAGAACAACAGCGCGCGTGTAATCAAAATCAAGTTTTGCTATAAAATCACGCATTGTATATTTAAAGCGTCCCTTTTGTCTCAAAAGATGCCAAGTGCTGAGTGTCTCTTAAAATTTCTGCTTCAGATTTCAACGTTTCTGATTTTATAGTTGCCTTAACGTTTTCGCCTGTATTCATATTTTCTGCATAAACAGTTAATCCTTCTGTACTGCATTCAAATCTGACTTTTAT
>CAJOEQ010000351.1:0-629 GCA_905233515.1 uncultured Synergistales bacterium | reverse complement strand
TAAAGTAACTTCTCCTATTTTCTTGACGTTAAGAGCTGGATCCGAGGCTTGAGGCTTACCGTCTTCATTTTCTGAAGGGGTGATAAATTCATGAAGTTTCTTATCTTTTCCAGTATCTTCATATACAGGAAGGACAACAACTTTTTGATTATCGACCATTGTACCGTATATCGCCTCTGCTTCTGACGGTGAGGGATCGCCTATAAATAAAAGATTATTTATTCTGAAGACTTCAGCATTAGAAGAATCACGCGTCCAGATCGCTGGGCCGAATGATCTTGATAATTTATCATTTACTTTGATTTCAGGAATTAAACTAACACCTTTAGATGTATCATCATTATTATTTATCGCGTTTTTATCTTTATCGGAAATTATCGGATTAAATGACATATAAGCTGCTATTGCTGCACCTTTTGCGACTGCAAAATCAGGATCTTCGACTCTAACTTTGCCGGGGAAAAGTGCTTTAACTGCTTCTTGAATCATGGGCATTCTTGAAGACCCTCCGACTAGTAAGACAGTATTTACATTATCAGGGCTTAAATTATTATTGCTAAGGAGCTGCCTGACAAAATTCATAGTCCTGTCAACTAAGTCCCTTGATGCATCTTCGAAACCTTGTTTTG
>CAJOEQ010000350.1 GCA_905233515.1 uncultured Synergistales bacterium | reverse complement strand
TTAATGATGATGACGAGGAGTCAGAATCAAGCAATGAGTAACAAAAGCCGCCGTCGGGGTGGGCGGGTGGGAGACGGCGGCACGCAAAAATTTATATTTCTTCCAATGCGCTTTGAACTTTATAGCCTGCATCACGAATTAATATATCTTTCTTGAATAAATCAAGATCATAACGCACCATTCTTTTAACGAGGTCAATAAATGAAACTTTGCGCTTCCATCCTAAAATTTTTTCAGCTTTTGACGGATCACCGAGCAATAAATCTACTTCAGTCGGCCTGAAATATCGCGGGTCAACTTCAACAACTGCGCGGCCGGTCTTTGTGTCGATTCCCTTCTCGTTAATGCCGCTTCCTTGCCATTCGAGATTTATTCCAGCCTCAGCAAATGCAAGTGTCGCAAATTCTCTCACTGAATGAGTCTCACCTGTAGCAATTACAAAATCTTCGGGCTTTTCCTGCTGTAAAATCATCCACATTGCTTTTACATAGTCTTCTGAATGTCCCCAGTCCCTTTTTGCGTCAAGATTGCCGAGATATGTTTTTCCTTGCAGACCGAGTGAAATTCTTGCAGCTGCTCGTGTTATTTTGCGAGTTACAAAAGTTTCTCCGCGTAATTCTGACTCATGATTAAATAAAATCCCGTTGCAAGCGAACATGTTATAAGCCTCTCTATAATTTAATTTCGCCGCCGCGTAAGGACTTCTAGGATAAAACGGGGTCGTCTCTTTCTGCGGAGTCTCCTGAACTTTTCCAAATAATTCACTCGTTGAGGCCTGATAAAATTTTGTGTGATTCTCAAGTCCTAAAATTCTTATTGCCTCGAGTATTCTAAGAGTCCCGAGTCCATCAGAGTCCGCCGTATATTCCGGAGTCTCAAATGATACGCTTACATGACTCTGAGCAGCTAAATTATAAATCTCGTCGGGCTGTATATTCTGCACAATGCGAATTAAATTCGATGAGTCAGTCAAATCGCCGTAATGCAAGAAAAATTTATGTCCTTCTTCGTGCAAATCTTTATAAAAATTGTCAATTCTTGCTGTGTTAAAAATTGAGCTCCTGCGCTTGAGTCCGTGAACTTCATAGCCTTTTTTCAGCAAATAAGCCGTCAAATATGCTCCGTCTTGACCTGTTACTCCTGTTATTAGTGCCTTCTTCATAGTTATATATTCTCCTGAATTAAAATTATTTAATTTGCCATGAGCCGTTAACCGCAAAATCTCCCGTTCTCTGTACTACACAATAGGGCGATGCATTTATCGGACCTTCTATTAAAAATGTCAGTGCCGGCGGTTTACTTCTTCCGGGAGTTGCTATCCATTGACCGTTATAGAGTCTTATTGCAAGCTGTAAAGTTTTCTGACCTAGATTTAACATTTCGAGCGGGACTCTTGCGCGTAAACAAACATGGCCGCTTAAAACCGGTATTTCTTTATCGCTGTTAGCTTGATCGCTGTGAAATGTCCAGTAAAGCAAATTTCCTGATTGATTATACATTGCATAACCTACACCGAGAGCCGCGTCAGGTTTCTTTACGATTCCTTCAATTTCGACAAATAAGTCATCACTGCGTCTGACTGAAGCAGCGTTAATTTTCCCTTCTCCGAATCTTATAGGCTTAAAATATTCATTCTCGTATTTATCGCCGGGGTTATGCCATTCTGCGTCGCTTTCGGTCAATTTTGAGAAACTCATATATTTTTGTGCGCCTTCTACAACGTCTGTTGTGTCAAATACCATGTGGCCTTTTTCTAGACAAATTATTCTATTACATAATTGCAGGACCGCGCCCATATTATGACTTACAAATAAAATAGTCCGGCCTTCCTGATGGCTTATATCGTCCATTTTTCCGAGACATTTTTTTTGAAAGTCTATATCACCGACTGCGAGAACCTCATCAATTATTAATATTTCTGACTGCAAATGAGCGGCTATAGCAAATGCAAGTCTTACATACATTCCACTTGAATAGCGTTTTATGGGAGTATCTAAAAATTTTTCTATTCCTGCAAAGTCGACTATTGCGTCAAAATTTCTGCGTATTTCATGAGATCTCATTCCGAGAATTGCAGCGTTCATGTAAATATTTTCGC
>CAJOEQ010000349.1:1068-2103 GCA_905233515.1 uncultured Synergistales bacterium | reverse complement strand
TAACGCTCGAGCTTGAATGTAGCCTATAACGGGCTTGCTTGTCATGTAAGAATCTGAGTCAATCAGGCCGGCCATCTCGAAAATATTTCCGTGCAAATCTTTAATATTTTTGCATAAATACATGAATCCCCCGCATTCAGCTAAAATTTTTTCCCTGCAATTTCTAACGCTCTCTAACATTGAAGTATTACGCGATAAAGAATCCGCAAAAATTTCAGGAAATCCACCGCCGAAAATATAACCGTCTGCACTGGGCAATTCTTTATCATGAATAGGAGAAAAATATATTAGCTTTGCTCCTAAATTCTCAAGAGTCATCAAACTTTCAGGATAATAGAAATTAAATGCCTCATCACGTGCAATCGCGATAACTTTTTTGCGAGATATTTTTTCCGCGCGCTTATATTCAAGATTCAAGGCCGGTGCAGTCTTTGCTATTCTCAAAATTTCGTCAAGATTTATAGATTTCTCGATTAATAGTGCTAAGTCATCATAATTAAAAATTTTTTGCTCATTTACAGGCAATAATCCTAAATGACGCTCAGGAATCATTATATTATTATCGCGCTTGACAGCTCCTAAAAAATTTATATTTGCACGTTCTAATTCATTCGCTATAATTTTAACGTGTGAGTCAGAACCTGCAAAATTTATGATTACTCCGGCGAAATTTATATTTTTGTCATAATCGCGAAAACCTGAAGCAATTGCCCCGACGCTTTCACCGAGTGATTTTGCGTTTATAACGAGTATAACAGGACAATTTAATAATTTTGCTATATTTGCCGAACTGTGAGTCCCTCCGTCATATAGTCCCATAGCTCCCTCAATTATTGCGAAATCTTTATCTTGTGAAGTAATTGCGAAAAGTTTTTGTGTTAAATCTTGACTCATCAGCCAAGTATCGAGATTATAAGCCTCACAATTTCCTGACTGCCTCAAATATTGCGGATCTATGTAGTCAGGGCCGGTCTTGTAAGCTGAAATTTTACAGCCTCGTTTATTTAACGCACGCAGGAGTCCGCATGTTATAGT
>CAJOEQ010000349.1:0-1038 GCA_905233515.1 uncultured Synergistales bacterium | reverse complement strand
ATATGAACAAAAACGGGTTTTGTCTCGCATTCACGTTTATTATTTCTGCAAAATTTTCGCTAAACTTTTCCAAAGTATTAACGCCGTTATGCCTGATAAAATATATTTCACGCCTACAACAGGGACATTATAAGCAAGCGAATATATAAAAGGGTGCTGGCCTTCAGGTGCAAATTCAGCGAAAAATACGACTCCTGATATTACACTGCATGAGATATTAGCAATCATTGCAATAATAAGCCCTAAAATTTTAGGACGTATAGCAGCAAGTCCCACGCAGGCAAATGCTACAGGATAATCAAGCAAAACTTGTATCACGTTCATGAAATAACCGCCGAATAAAATTTTTAGGACTCCTAACACTGCGCCGGAAATCACGCCCCATTTAAAGCCGCGTTTATACGTCAACAACAGCAGCGGTACAAGCTCGAAATTAATAGAACCTCCCTGAGGCATTCTGAACAAAATAAATCTTGATAACACAAATGCTAATGCTATACACAATGAGCCTTCTACCATTGAAGTTATATAATTATGTCTGTTCATGATAAATCAATAATGCACCTCGTTTAATATAATTCTTGAATAATTAAATTTTACTTTATTATACAGCGGAAAAAAATTTTTATGTTACAATCAAAGAAATATTTTACTCTATAAGGGAGGAATTATATAAAAATGTTTAAAAAATTTTCATGGTTTATTTATATCTCTATAATGGCTTTGTTAGTTCTGTCATTGTCAGGGTGCGGCAGCAGCAGCAATACTTTTATATATGACGGCGGCGAAACAGTAACGACTCCCGCAGAAGTCTTCAGTATTGCCTCACCTTCTTTACAGCGCGGAGCAACTTACAAAATTTTTAAGGGAGCAACTCTCAACAATGCCAGCGGAGACCCGCAAATTTATATCGCCCCTATTGCAAATTCCGAATCAACTCAGGCAGCATTAAATCTCGGTTTTGTTAATGAATTCGACGGCGATACAATCGTAATAGCTAATGGCGACAGAGTAGTTTTTGCCTATAATCCTAACGGT
>CAJOEQ010000348.1 GCA_905233515.1 uncultured Synergistales bacterium | reverse complement strand
CGCGCACATATTTCAAGAGCTGGAAGAAATTTTTTGTCGGATTCTTGCAAATTGCCTCGTCGTGAATGATTATAATTTTTTCCGGGAATTTCTGCGCGTATGAGTCAATAATTTCCGGCGTTCTGTCGCTTGAGCCGTCGTCGCGTATAATTATACTGAAATCTTGAAAACTTTGCGCCAGAATCGAGTCTATTTGCTGTGATATAAACTTTTCGCCGTTATAAGCTGCTAATAAAATATCTATTTCCGCCATGATTAATTAAAAATTTCCTGTTCTAAGAAAAATTTTGCTGCCTTTATCATGACTCCATTAATGAATCGCGATGAGTCCCTAGTCCCGAATGAGTTTGCTAGCTTGTTTGCTTCACTGATTGCTGATTTCACGGGAAGAGACTTCAATATAAAGCCTTCAAGCACCATTAAGCGCAAAATAATTTTGTCTACAATTACTATGCGTTCAGGCCGCCAGCCCGTTATAACTCTAAGCAATAACGAGTCAATTTCGTTTTTATGTGTGATAACTTGGCCGATAAGTTCGCGTGAATGTTTCTTAATTTCCGGTGTATCGTCGCGCGTTAATTCCTCGTTGCTCATGAATAATTCTATTGCAGTGTTCAAATCCTCGTCTTGATTGATCTCAAGTGAAAATAAAAATTGTATTGCAAGCTCTCTAGCTCTGTGAATTGCCTGAAATTTTTTGCCGATAAATTTTTTGTTTGCCATTTTATGCGCTCCAAAATCTGCGTGTAATAAGTGAAAGGCCGCGCACAATGAACCACGCCGCCGAACCCCAGAAAAGAGTCCAGAAAAATCCTTCAAAACCTGCAGTAACTATCACTGCTAAACATGAAGCAGCACCCGCCCACGTCCATGAACTGCGCACAAGTGAAGCAAGCCAGCTTTCAGGAGCAGCCCATACAACCGACGAGATAATGCCCATAGGTTTGAATATAGAATTTAAATGCGACTCTATTTCCGGGATTAAATCATCTTCGGACAGAACAACGCTTAAATCTGCATTATTATCGCTGCCCGAAGGTGATAGAGTTATGCTGTACAGTCTGAGACGTGATTTTATAGTGCTCTCGACAAATTCATATAATCCGCCGCTTGAAATTCTTATAGTCCCGTGTTCTGTATTCTTCCATAAGAAATACATTTATTCGGCCTCTTCATCAGGTGAGGGGAGCTCGATATTGACTTGATAATTATCGCCAGGCCCCGCATAAATTCCCTGAACATTTACATTTACGGCTTTGACATTATAACCTGTGTAGCGTTCGAGATTATCTTTTATTTTTTCCTGAACATCCCACGCTAAATCCGGGATTCTCTGGCCGAACTTCACGAGAACATATGCATCAACGTTTATATTTCCCTGTGAGTGATCCACTGAAACGCGAATACCTGTATTTTTGCGGCCAAGACCGAATTTACTTGCAAATTTCGACGCAACTTTTATATTTTGTATGCCTTGAATCGTTTTTCTTGCAAGCTCGATTATAACATCTTCGGAAATATGAATTAATCCGCCGTTAGCAGCTTTATTTTTCCCGTCTCTAGCTGACATAATGTGATTAATTTTTCTTTGCGCGTTCAAGATAAAGTCCTGTGCGTGTATCGACGACTATATCCTCGCCCGGCTCGATAAAAACGGGAACAGTTACAACGAGTCCTGTCTGAAGAGTCGCAGGTTTGCCTCCGCCCGTTACTGTATCGCCCTTAAAGCTGGGTGGGGTCTCGATAACTTTCATTGTTACACTCTTAGGCAATTCTATGCCCATGACTTTGCCCTCAAAAAATTCGATCTGAATCTCTAAATCGTCAACTAAATATTTTGCTGCGTCTCCGAGAACTTGAGGCGATAATCTCATTTCTTCATATGTAGCAAGATCCATGAAAACGTAATCTTCGCCGTCTCTGTAAGAATATTGCGCTGGTTTGTCCTCGTAAATTATGCGCTCGAATTTTTCGCCCGGTTTAAATGAATTCTCAACGATTGAGCCTGTCTCTACATT
>CAJOEQ010000347.1:2096-2807 GCA_905233515.1 uncultured Synergistales bacterium | reverse complement strand
CAAGACTTCCCAGTCCTGGAAAATTTTATAAGTCATGATTTAATAGTTACTGACGGCACTACACTTTTAGGAGCTGACGACAAGGCCGGAATCGCTGAATTTTATGACGAGTCAGGTCAAGAAATTTTTACTGTTCCTGATAATCATTTAATCACTGTATCTGCTTGGCTCAATAAAAATATAATTTATACGCCTGTAATTCTTGTGAATAAATAAATAAATTTACTTGGCCTCCTTGATATAATTTAAGCAAAATTTTCCAGGGAGGCTTTTAATTTGTTCACGACTCTAGAACATTTTTTGAAATATATAAAATATGATACTCAATCGCAGGAAAACGCCGGAGTCATTCCCAGCACAGAAAAACAATGGCTCTTAGCTCGTGAATTATTACAGGAATTGCAGGAACGCGGCATTAATGCTTCAATAAGTGAACATGCTTATGTAACTGGCACTCTTAAATCTAATTCTAATAAAAAAATTCCTGCGATCGGCTTTATTTCTCACATTGACACAGCTACAGAAATAACAGGTGCTAACGTAAACGCTAGAATAATAAATAATTATGACGGAAAAAATATCGCACTCAATGAGCAAATTACTTTATCGCCTCAAGACTTCCCAGTCCTGGAAAATTTTATAAGTCATGATTTAATAGTTACTGACGGCACTACACTTTTAGGAGCTGACGACAAGGCCGGAATCGCTGAA
>CAJOEQ010000347.1:0-2039 GCA_905233515.1 uncultured Synergistales bacterium | reverse complement strand
AGGCGAACTTGCTAAAAATTTAAATATTCAAGAATTCGGCGCGGATTTTGCATATACAGTCGACGGCGGGGGCTTAGGTGAGATTAATTACGAAAATTTTAACGCAGCAAAGGCAGTTATAAAAATTTATGGCCGGTCAGTTCACACAGGGAGCGCAAAAAATTTAATGGTCAGTGCTGTAATGCTGGCAAATGAATTATTAAATCTTTTACCAGCAAACGAGACTCCGGCAAATACTGAAGGCCGCGAAGGCTTTTATCACTGTATGAGCTTTAACGCCACTTCAGAATATGCAGAATTAAATTTTCTTATTCGAGATCATGACATGAAAAAATTTGAATCTCGTAAAAATTTTATTGCTAAGTGCGTGAATTTCCTGCAAGAAAAATATATCTCTGCAAAATTTGAGCTTAATATAACAGATCAATATTATAATATGCTCGAAAAAATTCGCGATAATATGCAGCCCGTTAATTTAGCTATTCAAGCAATGAAAGAATTAAATATTGAGCCCGTTATTATCCCAGTGAGGGGCGGAACTGATGGGGCGGCTTTAACATGGAGGGGACTTCTTACGCCTAATCTTTTTACGGGAGCTTGTAACTGGCACAGCAGATTTGAATTTATTTCGATTCAGGTCATGAATAAAGCAAGCGAATTAATTATAAAAATTTTAGAACTTGCTGCTAAATAATTTATCAAAGCCTTTAATAAATTACTTCATTGTGCATAATATTCATGGCCTCGCGCTCGAGTTTATATGCCTCGAATCTTTTAGCGTTTGACTCAAGTGCCAGAGAGTTTATTTTTTGCATTGACTCGTGATTCTTTAATAGCGGAAATGGCACGCTTGAAAGCTGTTCGTCATTTATTTCGTCAATTACTGCCCCGTAAGTTGACCGCTTCACAAGTTCACGCCCATAATCTGACGCAAGAAATCCCGCTATATCTTCAGACGACGGAATTATTCTCATAACGTGCTGATTAACCGTCCACCCGTCCCAGTGTTTAGGCACAAGAGCCGCCCTCCCGATTGTCCCGCTGCAAGTAATAAGAATCATATTTTGATGTATTGTGAGCTCTTCACGAATTAATTTATCATGCTGCGAAAATGCTAAAAATTTTTTATCAGCCGGATCAAGCTCTCCTATTTGTTTACCTCCGAGAAAAATCGCGCCCTGCCCTTCTTCAACAAATACACGTTTGAATCTTCTCGGTAAAATAATTTTCTTGCTGACTCTCTCATCGCCTAAATTAATAATTTCTTGAGCGTGTTCTCTCAAGATTTCAAGAATCGCGCTGCATAACGGATTATGAAATGACGCGTCAAAGCGGCCAAGTAATTTATTGCAGTCAACGCTGAATATTTTAACTGAAAGATTTTCACTGTAACAAGTTTTCTCAAGCTCATCAATCGGGGGCAAATCAAGCTCATTTATTAAAATTTTTTCGGCCTCGTCAAGCAATAAATTTGACTCATCACGCAAATTATATGATTTAGTAATAAGCTCGTGAATCCTGAGTCTTAATTCTTTAGGCGCATTAGGCACGGGAATATTATTCAGGTGAGAAGATTCTATGTGAGGGATAACAGCTCCATAAATAAACGACGATAAAATTTTTTGTCCTGCTGAACTCTTTAAATACGCATAAATATATCCCGCGTCTTCAGGGTCTTTACAGGTGATTCGCAGCATATCATGACTCAATATTTTATTATCAAGAGTATCAGACACATAAACAGCGCGCCCGATAGTTCCCGAACATGTTAAAAGCACTTGGCCTTTATGTATGATTAATTCTTCAATGTCAGAATATTTTTTTGCCCATAAATAACCGTCAATTTTAGGCCTTATATCCGTAACACTTGAAGGCTGATAAAACGGATAAGGCGATTCGGTCTTAATAACTCTAACAGCACGGCCAAGCGTATAAGAATCCGCAAAATTTTCAAACTTGACGGCGTTAAACTTCCCATTTTCTATATTATTAATAATTAATTTTGCCTCATGATCAAAGACTCCGGCCTCGAGTCTCAA
>CAJOEQ010000346.1:1037-2471 GCA_905233515.1 uncultured Synergistales bacterium | reverse complement strand
AAGGCAGTTCGTATAAATCAAAACCGGTCTGAGTCCTGCGATATAAAAAAGTTTTCGCCAATCCAGCAAGTAAAATAATGCTGCATATAATTTTAGATGATAAAGAAATTTTTAACGGTAATATTAAGCTCAATATTTCATAGATACACACTGTTAAAGGCACTAACATAAATAATGACATCATAAAATAATTTTTTCCGCTCCTGTTATTTATTTTTTCGCGTAATTATATAACAATTTTGACCGGATTATATATTATTATTTGCGTGTGCTATAATTATGACTAGAAAATAAGAACATGAATATAGGGGGAAGCGAAGGAAGTTAGCTGAACCCCCTGAAAAATTTTAAAGCTTCACCAGTCTAGTTTCTAAACCAGTCGATTAACATAATGACTAATCTAGCGAACCAGTAAAGAGCAGCGGCCAAGTGGGAAATCTCGCGAAAGAAATCACCCCGCTGTTCTCGTTTGGTGGGCTTTGCAGCCTTCTTAGAAGACATAGCTTACACCTCGATTTCACAGGGCGGCTCTCCGTTCGACGATGAGCCCTGTACCTCACCCGGAGCTTCCTCTGAGAAATATTATATCAGATAAAAATTTTTTTTCTGTGTGAGAAATAAATATAATTCTATAATCTTGTAATTCTGAGCGGCCATGCCTCTTTATCGCGTAATGAGTCAATTAATTCTGAAATAGTTTTATTATTCAATGGGTGAGTCCATTTTTCCGGCAAAATTTCTTTTAACGGCACAAGCACAAATAATCTATTATGTAAATTCAAGTGAGGCACTATTAAATCAGGCGTATTATATATTAAATCGTCAATTAATAATATATCAATGTCAATTTTTCGCGCTCCCCATCTGACAGAAGGCACTCGGCCAAGTTTTGACTCAAAAAATTTTATTCGCTTTAATATTTCGTGCGGGTCTTGTTCTGAGTCAGTCTCAATTAATATACAAGGCTTAACTCCTCCCCATGCCGGAGTCTCGTAAATATTGCTTGATTTTATTATTTGCCCGAGTGTTGCAAGCTCTCTCACTGAGTCCCGCAAATTTCTTAACCTGTCGCCTAAATTCGAACCTAGACCGAAATATATTTTCATGATTTATATAATGATAGCCCAGCTATTAATTAATAACCGGGCTTAAAAATTTTTTTATGCTCTCTTGATCCAGTCTGCACCGTCAACAAATCGAGCTACAATAAATGACACTACATAATCGCCCGCCGCGTTTATCATTGTCGCAGGAGGATCTACAAGATTCCCTATCGCTACTAAAATCGGGAATGCTAATTCCATGTAATTCGCAAAAAATAACGAACAAATTATATACTCACCTATATAGCCGCCTCCGGGGACTCCGCTCATTCCGACTGAAGAGAATACAGCAACAAGAACTATTAAAGGCAAATCTGCCCATGTTAAAGGC
>CAJOEQ010000346.1:0-1009 GCA_905233515.1 uncultured Synergistales bacterium | reverse complement strand
AACACGAGCCGTCCATATGCATTGTAGCTCCTAAGGGCAATACTATATCTGATACATCTTTGGGAATTCCTGTATCTGCCGCGGCTTCCATATTTGTAGGAATTGTAGCAATGCTTGAACACGTACCAAGAGAGACTACAGCGGGCCCAGTTATGTGTGCAAACATTTCACTGACTCCCTTGCTGCCTCCTCCGATAAATGCCATAATCGGCCAAGCCGTGAAAATATAAATAAAGCACACAGGATAATATAATAATAACGCCCTCGCATATGCTTCTGAAATCTGAGTCCCGTAAGTCGCTACTAAATCAGCAAATATCGCAAAAAACGCTATCGGTGCATAATATGTAACGAGATTTACAAATTTAAGCATTACGACTGTGAGACTCTCAAGAAATTTTCTAACCGGTTCGCCTGCTTGTCCGCTCAAATTCACGGAGAATCCAAATAAAAGCGAGAAAATTATTAACGGCAGCATCGCACGTCGAGTCAAGAGTCCTACCAAGTCATCAACTGTAAAGAAATTCGTTATCATTTGAGTAATGCTCGCATAACTGCCGATTTCTTCATGAGCTATATTCGTCCATGCTGTCAAAACCGGCGGAAATACCATTATAAATTGTTCCAGTTATAATAAATGTTATTATAGTCGTCCAAATAATTTTACCTGAACGCTTAAGACTCCCGGTGCCGGCAACTGCTCCCGAAATCGAAGCAAAGACCATCGGCACAACTATACAGAACATTATACGGATAAATATAGTCCCGAGAAATGAAATACTTTTCGCAAAATCAGGATTAGTATATCCCGTAATCGCTCCTAAAATCATCGCAAGTATTAATATAACAAGAAAGAAATAATGCCGTGCTATTGTATGAGCTTTCATTATATAAAGCCTCCTGTTAAATTTTTTATTATTATATTACGAGCTTTGAAAATTTTGCACAGATTCAGCTATTTACAAAGAGTTAATAATTTTATGATAGCGCGTATTTATCTGGGCGGGGA
>CAJOEQ010000345.1 GCA_905233515.1 uncultured Synergistales bacterium | reverse complement strand
CTTGATGATCGGTATCGTTTTATTATTGACAGTAGCAGCCACTCTCATAGTTATGAATCAGCAGGGAATTTTTTTACAGCAGGTTTCACTTGCTGCGATGATAATCGCTTTAGGTTCACTCGTTGATAATGCTATAGTCGTTACTGAAGGAATGTTAATCGGAATTCAGCGCGGTGAGTCCGCAGAAGATTCGGCCTCTGATACGGTATCAGGCTCAATCTGGTCAATGTTAGGCGGGACTTTCATAGCTGTACTAGCATTTGCACCGATCGGATTATCTCCTGACAATACCGGTGAATACTGCCGGAGTTTACTGCAAGTTATAGGAATTTCAATGATGTTAAGCTGGCTATTTGCGATAACTGCGACACCTGTAATCGGTAATGTGATGCTTAAACCCGCCCAGCAGTCTGGAGGAGATCCCTATAACAGTTTTTTATTTAGAGCTTACAGGGGATTTCTTGAGTTCTGCCTCCGTAAAAGATTAATGACAATAGCCGTAGTTATGATAATATTTGCTTTCTCGCTTATTACGTTAATGACTTCTGTAGAAAAAGTATTTTTCCCCTCGTCAACAGCAATGTATTTTGTGGCTGATTTATGGCAGCGTGAAGGAACTTCAATAAATGTGCAGAGAGATATGACCGAAAAACTTTCAGAACGATTAAGACAAAATCCTGACATTAAAAACGTTACAAGCACAATAGGGAGCGGAAATTTAAGATTTATGCTTACATATTCGCCGCCTGATTCTGATAATGCATTCTCGGAATTACTTGTAGAAGTAAAAGAGGGTGGAGATCCTCAGGCACTTTTACGCGAGACTCAGCGAATTATTGACGAAGAAATGCCCGGCGTTGCAGGAGTCTGCAAATTATTCTCAAAGGGTTCTAGCATGGCTCCAGTGATAGAAGCAAGATTTTACGGTGTTCGTGAACTGGCACAAAAAGCACGCGAAATCATGGAAGAAGACCCTATACATAATTGTGTGAGACTCGATTGGAATGACCGAGTTACAGTTTTCCGCCCGCAGATTCGCAAAGATATGATGCAGAGTCTAGGCTTAACCCGTCCTATGATAAATAATGCAATTCTCACAGGCACTACAGGCGTTACAGTCGGAGCTTTCAGGGACAAAAATAAATCACTCCCGATTTTATTCGGGCTGATTCCTGAAGAACGCAACAAAATCGAAAATTTACACTCTTTGCCCATATGGTCGCCGTCCGCAAATAAATCTGTAACTTTAGGATCTGTGATTTCAGATATTGAAATATCCTACGAAGATGAAGTAATTATGCGAAGGAACAGAAGGCGCGTTATCACTGTAGCAAGTGATGTTACACTCGGCAGCAATGTCTCAGAGATGCAGGAAAGAATACGCTCAAAAGTTGAATCCATACCGCTTCCGTTTGGATATAGATTTGAATGGGGAGGCGAAGACGAGAGTCAGAAAGATGCCATGAATGGAATGTCAAAATTATTTGTCCCGTGTTTAGTTCTTATGTTCACGATAATGGT
Organism: uncultured Synergistales bacterium; assembly: GCA_905233515.1. Taxonomy (GTDB): domain Bacteria; phylum Synergistota; class Synergistia; order Synergistales; family Aminobacteriaceae; genus JAFUXM01. The sequence continues at coordinate 1,395 of CAJOEQ010000345.1, read as the reverse complement.
ATTTCTATTTAATGGTTTTAGGCAGCCATTTATAATCTTCGGATCTATACCGTTAATCGTAATAGGTGTTGTAATAGGCCTTGTTTTAGCGAGTAAACCGCTTGACTTTCTTTCAATCGTAGGAATTTTAAGCCTTGTAGGGATGCTTGCAAAAAATTCAATCGTTTTATTAGACCAAGTAGCGAGTGATTTTGCATCCGGGAAAGATCGCTATCTTTCAATTGTTGAGACAGGAGTCAGCAGGTTGCAATGTCAGCAGTAACTACAGTTTTAGGAATGATCCCGCTAATTTGGGATAGCATGTTCGGGCCGATGGCTGTTACAATTATGGGCGGTCTTACTGTAAGCACAGTTCTCACAATGGTATTTATACCCGTTATGACTGCAGTAGCTTATAATGTTCCGAGTCCTGATAAAGATAATCAAGATGACGACGAAGAAGAATAATAAAATTTTTTAGAAAGGTGAAATTAAATTGAGAAAATTTATCGAGATAATAATTTTAGTTGCTTTAGTTTTCGGAGCGTATAAAGGCCTTGAGTTCATGCGCAGTAAAAAAGAAGAAGTCCAGCAGAAAGAAATTATCAGACCTGTGAAAACTCTTACTCTAAGAAGTAATGGCAAGGGCGGTTTATGGCAGTACTACGGAACTTTGCAGGGAGGGCGGCGCGTTGATTTATCATTCAGAGTGTCAGGGCCGATAAAAAGTATTAACGTTGAGAAGGGCGCTTCAGTCAAAAAAGGTCAGTTACTTGCGACTCTAGATCCTCGCGACTATCAGACACAATTAAAGCAGGCTCAAAGTAATCAGGCTCAGGCTCAAGCTCAATACGAGAATGCAGCGGCAAATTTTAAACGTTATGAAAATCTTTATAAACAAAAAGTTATTCCCAAATCGACTTATGACACTTATAAAACTGAAATGAACGTAGCGAAATCTGCATTAAACGTAGCTAGAGCGTCAACTACTGCAGTGCGTGACTCTTTACGAGATACCGAACTCAGAGCGCCTTTTGACGGAGTAATTGTTGATAGAATGGTCGAAAGTTTTCAGGACGTAACAGCTAAGCAGACAATTTTTATTTTACAGGATATATCTATGCTTGAAATAGTCTTCAATGTTCCTGAAAATGACGTTATCTGGGCAACAAAAGCGACTTCGTCAGCACCTGATTCGATTCGTGCCAAATTCGACGCGATCCCTAATAAGTCATTTCCTCTGAAAATCAAAGAATTTGTCTTACAAGCTGATAGAAGCACTAACACATTCCCAGTAACTGCCGTAATGCCTCAGCAAGAAGATGTCTCATTATTTCCGGGAATGAATGCCACTGTAGAAGTGGAAATTTCAGATTATGCGGGCGGTGCAAAAGTTTTTACAGTTCCTCAGACTGC
>CAJOEQ010000344.1 GCA_905233515.1 uncultured Synergistales bacterium | reverse complement strand
GCATGCTGCATAGCGTCAAAGGCAACTGCTACAATTATAACTAAACCTTTCACAAGACCTGCATGGGTAGAAGGCACTGACATAAGATTTAAACCGTTATTCAATAATCCCATAAGCACAGCTCCGAAAATTGCGCCGGGTACTGTACCTTCACCGCCTAAGAGTGATACGCCGCCGATTACTCCCGCAGTGATTACGTCATTTGTATAGCCAGTTCCTAAAGAAGAAGAAGCCTGCTGAGTCATAGATGCTAGCACAATCCCGCCAAGAGCCGTAGTAAGTCCTGACAAAATATAACATGTAATAGTCATCTTCTTAACGTTTATACCGGAAATTTGAGACGCGACCGGGTTGCCTCCGACTGCATAAACGTAACGGCCAAATACAGTTTTACGCAGCAAAAACCAGCTGACAATTGCGATAATAATCATAAAGTAAACAGGCATGGGGAATCCTAAAATTTTCATTGACCCGATTGCAGTAAAAGCAGGCACCGTACAGCTTATAATTTTATTATTCGTCAAGACCATAGCCAGCCCTAAAAAAATACTTTGACTCGCAAATGTTACTAAGAACGCAGGAATATGGAACGTCGTAATTATAAAGCCATGCAGCAAACCAGCTACAGCACCGGTACAAAGCGCAGCAATTACACCAGTAATAACGGCTGACTGCGTATCCCCCATCATGTGAGTCACCTCAACTACTACAACAGCCGTAAAAGCGCATAATGTTGAGATTGATAAATCAATACCGCCCATCAAGAAAACAAATATTGTGCCGCTGACCATGATTCCTATAACTGATACTGACCAGAGAACATTACTGAAATTATTTAGCGAAAGAAATGCTTTAGGTCTTAAAATTGACAGAATCAGAATAAAGCACAGCAGAATAATGGGCTTAGAATACTTGCTCCAGTTGATTTTGTTCCTGACCGGCAGCGAGCACCATGGATTGGGTGACTTCAACATTTTTAAATTCCTTGACAATATTGCCTTTTCTCATTACTAGTATTCTATGAGAAACACGCAATAATTCCTGCAAGTCCGATGTTACAACGATAACAGCTACTCCGTCATTAGCAAGTCTCTCTAAGATCGAATAAATTTCGTCTTTTGCTCCTACGTCTATACCTGCTGTAGGTTCATCGACAATTAATAATTTTAGATTTCTCATTAGCCATTTTCCAAGAACGACTTTTTGCTGATTTCCACCGGACATGACTCCGACTTGTTTGTCAGGGTCTGAAGGCCGTATATCAATAGTTTCAATAGCGCGCTTGCTCATTGCTAACTCATCACTATCAGAAATAGCGACACCGTTAATTTTTACAATATCGTAATTTGTCAGAGCAACATTTTTAGTTGTAGACAATAAGGGAATAAAACCTTGATTGCGTCTATCTTCAGGGACAAAGCCTATACCTTCTTTAATGCTTGCTTTAGGAGATGGATTTAATTTTTTGCCGCCTAATATGACCTCGCCTGAAGCTGCCTTGTCAACGCCGTAAATTGCTCGTACAACTTCAGTGCGTCCAGCTCCGATAAGTCCGCCTAAACCTAAAATTTCACCGCTATGCACTTGGAAGCTGATATTACGATAACGATCGGTCTTGTCTGTCAAGTTTTTCACTTCAAGGCGAACGGGCTTACTGTCATCAGAGTGCAACATTTTCCTAGAACCTGCGGACTCGTCAACAACTTTGCCGATCATTGTCTCAATAACTTTTGCGGGTATAATTTCTTCTTTCTCAAGGACTGCCGCATTTTTGCCGTCACGTAAAATTGTAAGTCTGTCAGAAAGCATATAGACTTCTTCCAAACGGTGAGAAATATAAATTATTGAAACGCTCTGCTCTCTCAAAGTCCGTATAATGTGAAATAACATTTCTGCTTCTTTGCCTGATAATGACGCAGTAGGCTCGTCCATGATTAGCAGCTTGGAATTTTGAGATAACCCCTTGAGTATTTCAATCAATTGACGCTGACCAATGCCGAGATTGTCAACAATTGTAGTCGGTTTTAGCGGGAACTGATATTTATCGATAAGCTCTTGAGTCATTTCATTCATTTTCTTGTAATTAATAAATGGACCATTACGAGGCTCACGACCTAAGAAAACATTTTGAGCAATTGTAAGCGGGGGAATTACTGATAACTCCTGATAAATA
>CAJOEQ010000343.1:2902-3400 GCA_905233515.1 uncultured Synergistales bacterium | reverse complement strand
TGTTCAAGGCCTTAAAATCTATGGATAATGAGAGCCGCAAAAGTTTTGTCAACTGGTTCTTCACTGGTGAGCTTCCGGATAAACAAGTCGAGGGAATTTCGGCCGAATATCTCATTAACAATCTCAACTGTAAGCCTCTGAACGCGTTTATAATTCTTGACTGGCTGAAGCATGAGCCTGAGACTGCAAAATATTTTGTGATGAAACTTCCTGTATTATTAAATTCCCAAGAAAATTTTGTGTTAAATAATAATAATAATTCAGGTGAGGAAGATGAAGAAAATAGCTTCGGCGAAATCACGGATTGAGAAAAAAGATTTAGAACGCCTCAAAGTCAAGAAAAATCCCGTCAACGTAATTATCCAGATTGAAGAATGCATAAACACTCAAACGGCGCGTAAGCTGAAGAATAATAATCAACGGTGAATGTGCTAATATAACAGGCAAAATTTTTCACGAAAGGAAGATTTATCATGAAACGCAAAATTTTTATCGTTA
>CAJOEQ010000343.1:0-2796 GCA_905233515.1 uncultured Synergistales bacterium | reverse complement strand
ACGGGGATTACGAAGTGTTACATTTAGGTGACCCAGACGCAATGAATGAGCTAATACATTTTGGGATTGGCCATAACGTAATCAATAATAAAAAGTTAATCACGAAATGTCCTCGTAAGAATTGCGAATACGGCCCTTCATTAATCTCAGCTAAGAATGTTGCGGCAAGTGTGAAGAAATACTTTGACCTAGAAGTCGAACATGAGAGTATTGAGGGAGATGCTCCGGAAGTTTATTACGACGGTAAGAACTATCATTTTAACGCGGCCAATTACAGGAATGAGCCGATATATTACGCTGAAGTACAAGACGTGAAGCGCGGCAAGAAAGTAATCACGATGACCGGGGAACTTTATAATATTAAGGATAAGTCCGACCGTCCCGGAAGATTTACGGCGAAAGCTAAGCCATATAAATGGGACAAGAAGGACACGTGGGCGATACTTTCGCTTGAAGTGGTATGGTATTAAAATTTGGCTGAATATGATAGACTTCAAAGAATTTTTTGACGAACAGGAGTTTATGACTATATGAATTTGCAAGAAGTCAGTGTATTTATAATTTACCTAGTATTTATGCTTTCAATCGGGGTATATTTCTTTTTCCGAGATAAGAACCAGACAGAAAAAGGCTATTTCTTAGGCGATAGGAAAATGGGCCCCTGGCACATATTGAAGGAATATGTGTGAATTTTGACTGTTTTCTATCATATTTATGCATTGGGGCTTGGTCAAGTTTGGATTGCAGTAGGCTTAGCATTGGGATATTCATTGAGCTGGGTATATGAAGCGCCGAGATTACGAACATTTTCGATAGTGTCAGACGATGCGATAACGATACCGCAATATCTCACGAATCGTTTTAAGTCGAGTTCACGAACGTTGCAGATAATTTCGGCGGCAGTATTTCTAGTAGCCTACACGATATACGCGGCGTCGAGCATAAAGGCATGCGGTACGTTATTCAACACGGTGACTGGTTTAGACACGACGATAGCTATGTATTTAGCGGCATTAATCGTAATAAGCTACACGTTTTTAGGGGGATTTAGCGCAGTATCCTGGACTGATTTCTTTCAGGGAATGTTAGTTTTAGCGGCAATGTTAATCGTTCCAATTGCGGCCGGGACAATGCTTGAGCCTGGAGCATCAGCTTCAATAGACACACAAAATTACTGGAATATATTTTCATCATGGCAAGATATAGTTTCCGGTTTAGGCTGGGGACTTGGCTATTTTGGAATGCCGCATATTATAATACGATTTATGTCAATTAACACCCAGAAGGAATTGCGAAAATCGGCGAAAATCGGCATATCCTGGACGTTAATAATCTTAATATTTGCGGCACTAGTTGGTGTAATTGGGCGAATGTTCATAGGCTATGACGAAGCGATTAACAATAACTCACTTGTTTTTGTAGTAATGACGCGTCGAATTTTCCCCGCAATAATTTCCGGAATATTATTATCAGCTGTATTAGCGGCGGCGATGAGCACAGCGGACAGTCAATTATTAGCGGCGGCTTCAGCGTTTGCATCAGATGTGTATCGTCCTGTATTTCGAGGAAACAAGGCGAGCAATCGAGAAATGCTCTGGGCAGGAAGAATTGTAGTATTAGCAATAGCATTAATTGCGTTGTACATAGCATCACGTCCTGATGCCGGCTCAATAATGTCTTTAGTTTCTAATGCATGGGGAGTATTCGGTTCAGCATTTGGACCAGCGATATTGCTGAGTTTATTTTGGAAGCGATTTACATTTGCGGGAGCGTCATGCGGAATATTCACGGGAGCGATTATTGACATTTGGTGGTTACTGAACATGTCTGACACTGGAGTATATGAAATAATCCCTGGATTTTTTGCGGGTTTAGTTGTAGCGTATGTAGTCTAAGCCGAGTAAGGAAGTTGAAGAGTTATTTGACAAGGCAATAGCGATGACGAACGAGTAGTGAAAATTTTTATTGAGAGTGCTCCTCCGTGAGGGAATAAGCGGAGGAGTATTTTATTAGCAATTTTTGATGAACTCAAGAATTTTAGTCGGCATATGTGAATTAATATTGCTCAAGAATGGTTGAATATAATCTCACGGAACGCGGCAAGACGTTAATACCAGTGCTTGAAGCTGTTTATGACTGGGCTGACGAGCAAATGAAAGTGAAAGAATTATCGTGATAACGGCGAAAAAAAAATCCCCCGAATATTCTTCGGAGGTTTTGCAGTTCTTGTTTAAGCGTGTAACGTTTTTAATCTTCTGGACATTAATTCTTTACGTCTAGCTGCTGTATTTTTATGCATAACACCTTTTACGACTGCTTTATCGATTACACTTTGAGCGATGTTGAAACTCTTTACGGCTTCGTCGGAATTCCCGGCTTCTACAGCGGCTAATACGGATTTCACGGCTGTTTTACATCTTGATGTCCAGGCTTTATTGTAAAGTCTGTTGCGTTCAGATATTCTTACCCGTCTTTCAGCGGATTTTTTGTTCGGCATAAAATTTTCTCTCCTGAATGATTTATTATAATGGTGCCGGAGGGGAGATTCGAACTCCCACACAGTCGCCTGCGGTGGATTTTGAGTCCACTGCGTCTACCATTCCGCCACTCCGGCTTTGGAAATTTTCAACACTGAATAAAATACACTGTGATTAAAATTTTGTCAAACATTTTTATTTTAAAGCCTGCAATTCACAAATCATGCCTGCTCTGAATGCTTAAACTTTATCATGCATATTATTATTTTTCAGGAATTTCACGACATTACGGACATCTTGAGAAGCTCCGCGTCTGGTT
>CAJOEQ010000342.1:972-2957 GCA_905233515.1 uncultured Synergistales bacterium | reverse complement strand
GCAGGATATAAATTTTGTATTGCTGCTGTAACTACGCCGTCATTATCAACAGTAAATGCAATATAGCCCTCTGTGTAGGTGCCGGCTTTGACATGTGCGGGGGTGATGTCGACAACACTGCCGCTGCTGGTTACTGTGAAGACTTTTACGCTCTCTGCCGCGCCTTTTGCCATTTCGTTTTCAGTGAAGAATCCAAATTCTACCTCGTCATAAAGCTCTACATCTGAAGCTTTAATATCTTTGCTGTCGAATTTTACGCTAAATACATAGCTGCCGGGCTGAACTGATAATTGAGGTGCTGCAGTGATAGAGACGAGCTTATAAGCTGCAAATGAATTCATATAAGCAACGTCATCACTGTCATATTCCCAGCCTTGTTTTGAAACTTCATCATTAGCAACTTTCTTATATGTTTTGCCAGTGGCTGCATTCAACGCTGTGATTACATCAGCAGGTACATAATTTGAGAATACGCTTGTTGCAATAGCTACTTCATCTGTATAGACCTCTTCTGCAACGTCCTCTCTTGTTACTTGTTCTGATAAAACAGGGTCTGAAGTTACTTCGGCTGCTGGTACTGAAATGACGGGGTCATATTTCTCGCCTGCTGACATGTAAACAACTGCTGTAAGTACGCCTGCGTCTGCTGATGTGCCTTCGCCGGGGACAATGTCTCTTACTATGCCGTTGCTGTCAAGGAATACTGCATCGCCGCCGGTTGCTGTTGCCGCTGTATTGACAGATCTTGAGCTATTGTTGCTGCGCGGGAACATATTTAACTGCGGTCTCTTGCCGTATAATTCAGGAGCAAATTTCGGAAGACTCACTGGCTGGAGGCCGGACTCTTTTACTGCCATACCGCGAGGAAGTGAACCGACTGCTACCTGATTAGCTGTTGCCGGGTTGTTCGCGAGTCTTGCTGCTGACTGCTGCATTGCTTCAGTGTTTGAAGTATAAGCCTCTGTTTCGTCAACTTCAATATTTGCCGCGGTCTGAACTGTTGCTGTTGTGCCAGTTATGCCGATCGCCGATAAAATATTCGCGACAGTATTTGTAATGATAGAAGTAATTGCTGCTGCTACAGGCTGTGTAACTTGTGCTGCTGTAACAATATTTCAACATTAAGAACAACAACTTCTACCGGAGCTACTGTAATAATATCCGGGACTACTTCCGGTGTTGCATCTTCTGCTCCTTCGCTTGCATCGGGTGTAGGTTCAACGGGTGCAGGAGGGATAACATGTCCGCCGTCTGAATCACTTGCAAGTGCTGCACCTGCTAAAGTAAGTGCTAACACTGCTACTAACAATAACGCTAAAAATTTTTTCATAATAAATAAAAGCACTCCTTCCGGAATAATTAATAATAATAAACTTTTTTAAAACAATACGCAGAATTACACTAATTGACATTTTACACTGCGATAAATTTTTGTCAATTCTATATAATATAATTTTTTCACATTGAGTCCCGCAAAATATTCGGCAAATTATTATCATCTTGAAGACTCTTGATTAATTCAGCGCGCCGGGGGTCTTTATCGTCGTATAAATCAATTAATCTGCATTTAGTCAACACTGCACGATTTGAGTCAGGATAATTTTTTAAGCATAATTCTAACATTTCACAGGCTTCTTTACGGCGTTCTTCAGGAAATGAATTCAAATATAAATCCGCTAATTCCCAGTAAGCTGACTCGCCCTCTTCAGTGCCTTTGCAGGTATCAATAATTTCGCGTAAAATTGCCTCGCGTTCTGATGGGTCGCCGTCTTTTCCGAGTCTGTTATATTCGACTCTGAGTGAATTTGCCTCGCGCTCGAGTCCCGTTATATCACTCGCAAAAACGCACGCAGGAATCAATAATAATGCAATAATTATAAAAATTTTTTCTCTCATACTTCGGGCCTTCCTATTGAAATATATTCAAAGCCTCTTTTTCTCATATCGTCGAGTGAATATAAATTTCTGCCGTCAATTATTAATTT
>CAJOEQ010000342.1:0-909 GCA_905233515.1 uncultured Synergistales bacterium | reverse complement strand
CGTCGTACATGTCATTAACATAAACGAGTCCCCTGTGTTCGCCTAAAACTTGCCGAGTCTCGTCAATTGCTCGGGGGTCGCTTGCTTGAATATGTGCGCCTGATTCTAAGAGTGAACGTATCAAAATTTGTGCGGGTGCTTCTCTTGTATCTGAAGTCTTAGGCTTGAAAGCGAGTCCCCATATTGCTATAACTTTTCCGGTTAAATTTTTATTCTCAAACTTGGCCGCAATTTTCGTAAATAGTGATTGTTTAGCTCGTTCGTTAACGTCGTCTATTGCTGTCAAAATTTGAGGCTCATAACCTGCTGAACGTGCGAAATCTCGCAATGCCCTAACATCCTTAGGGAAGCAAGAGCCGCCATAACCGCACCCAGCATTAAGAAATTTTTTGCCGATTCTAGCGTCTAGACCGATCCCGCGCCTCACGTTTTCGACATCTGCTCCGACGTGTTCACAAATTCCGGCCATTTCGTTCATGAATGAAATTCTACACGCAAGCATTGAGTTAGCAGCATATTTTGACATTTCGGCTGATTTAGTATCCATGAATAATAATTTTGCAGGCTCTAAGAATGCATAAAGATTCTCGAAAATTGCACGCGATTCTGAGTCATTTATTCCGATTATTACTCTATCAGGCTCTAAAAAGTCAGTCAGTGATGAGCCCTCGCGCAAAAATTCAGGATTTGAGGCCATGAATAATTTATAATCTGCATTTCTTGAATTTAATTCAGATTGAATAATATCTTGAACTCGTTGATTAGTACCGACTGGGACTGTAGATTTTACAATGACGAGCAAATTTTTTATCATTCCTGCGCCTATATCATGGGCGGCACTGTCAATATATTGCATGTTCGCGCTTCCGTCGGGTGCTTGAGGAGTTCCAACGCAAATAAAGCACGCCT
>CAJOEQ010000341.1 GCA_905233515.1 uncultured Synergistales bacterium | reverse complement strand
TTCTCTCATAATATTATCTTCTCAGGGAGGGCGACGGAAAATGCCGCGTAATTTTCTCGACAATCAAGTAATAAAATCTGACATGGCAAAAATTTATCACTCTTTCAAGAATCCCGAACGCCTGAAAGATTCAAGTTTTTATATAACAGGAGCGTCCGGAATGTTAGCATCTTACTTGACATATTTCTTGATTTATCTTAATGAGTGCCATAATTACAATATAAAAATTTTCGCAAATGTTCGCAGCAAGTCAAAAGCTCTGAATCGTTTCGGGATTTATGCAGAGGAAAAATATTTTAATTTGATTCTTGATGACGTAAATAATAAAGTCGCTATAAATGAACAAGTCGATTATATTATTCACGCAGCAAGCCCCGCGAGTCCTCAATATTATAATCAAATCCCCGTTGAAGTAATTCTACCAAATATAATAGGCACGTATAATTTGCTTGAATACGCTAAAAATTTTCATGTAAAAAGTTTTCTTTTTTTCAGTTCCGGGAGCGTTTACGGGTCTATAAACTCATCAGCAAGTGAAAATAATATAGGCTCTATGAATTTTCTTGACAACGGGAATTCTTACGGCGAGTCAAAACGCTGCGGGGAGGCTCTTTGTCATGCTTATTTCAGCGAATATAATATTCCCGCTAAATCAATAAGAATCTATCACACTTACGGCCCTACAATGGATATAGACGGCGATAAACGAGCTTTCTCTGAGTTCGTGCGCAACGTGATTAATAACGAAAATATTATCATGACCAGTGACGGAGCAGCAAGACGCGCATTTTGTTATATAACTGACGCGATTAATGCGATGTTTCTTGTTTTACTGGACGGCCAAGCAGGAGAGTCTTATAATCTCGCAAATATAAATCAATGGCTCTCAATTAAGGAACTTGCAAATATTCTCGCTGGGTTATATCCGGAAAAAAATTTACAGGTCATATATAAATCCCGCAATGATAAAGGCTACAAATTGAGTCCTGAACGCGCAGATTTTCCCCCTGACACTCATAAAATAATGGAAGGATTCAAACTCGTAGTAGACAGCAGGAAAATTTAATTTATATTAGGAGGTCTTATCATGACACTAAAAGATTTACGCGCAAGTTATTTATCAGGCAGTATCAGCAAACCTGATTATCGTGCAAGCATTCAGAAGTCTTTAAATCTACTCGCTGAAATAGGCGATCTAATGATAAATACTGATATAAAATCAGTAAATATAACTAGGGGGGGGGGGGTATAACATGTGAGTTTGACTCAGTCCCTATAAAAATGTTCGTCGATGTAAATGATATTTCTTCACCCTGCACTCAAGCAATGTGCTTCTATGACGTTGAAGGCGATTATTCGCGCAAATTAATACAAAGCATAAAAACTTGTGAAACTTTCTTTGATATAGGAGCAAACGCAGGCTATTATTCTTTAATTTGCGGTAAGACTAACCCGAATGCTAAAATTTTCTCGTTTGAGCCTGTTAATCATACTTATATGAAATTTTTGCGCAATGTCGCGTTAAATTCATGCGTTAATATTGCGGCCTATAATTTCGGATTTTCTGATCATGAGAGCACGCAGGAAATGTACTTTAACGAGTCAGAAAGCGGTGCAGGTTCACTCAGAGATATACGAGGCACAGGCCATAAAGAGAAAGCAAATTTTATCAGGCTTGATGATTTTATCGATGAAAATAATATCGCTCCTGATGTCATGAAAATTGATGTTGAAGGCTCAGAACTCTTTGTATTAAGAGGCGGCGAAAAATTTTTGCGTGAGAAATCACCGGTTATATTTATTGAAATTTTGCGTAAATGGTGTCGGGCGTTCGGTCATGAGGCTTCAGAAGTATTTAATTTACTTCATAATATGGGATATACTGGGCATGTAGTGAGAGGCTCAGAGCTTGAAGTTATTGACGAAATGAGAGAAGATACACAAGATACAAATTTTGTGTTTATCAAGAAATAAAATTTTTATAAATCTAGACAGGAGAATCAATATCGCATGAAAAAAATTAGTGTTGTAATTCCGTGCTGGAACGAGTTTGAAAATGTTGTCCCTATGAGCGAGGCTGTTACAAATATTTTAACGAGTCAGCTTAATAATTACGACTATGAAATAATATTTATAGATAATAATTCGACTGATGGGACTCGAAAACTTTTGCGGCAAATCTGCTCGNCGCAAAAAATTTCGGCGATTTGAATTCTCCCTATCATGCTTTAATGCAGACTAGCGGCGATTGTGTTATCTTATGTGCGTGCGACTTTCAAGACCCCGTCGAGCTGATTCCTGAAATGGTAAAAGCATGGGAAGAAGGTAATAAAATTATTGTCATGCAAAAAACTCATAGTAACGAGAATAAATTAATGTATTTCTTGCGCTCGTGTTATTATAAATTCATGAAAAATTTTTCTGATATTGAGCAAATAGAGCATTTTACGGGCTTCGGACTTTATGACAAGTCATTTATTCAAGTATTAAGAGATTTGAAGGATTCAGCTCCATTTTTGCGCGGCATTGTCTCAGAACTCGGCTATAAAATTAAGATAATCGAATACACCCAGCCAAAGAGACGAGCAGGGAAGAGCCATCATAATTTTTTCTCGCTTTATAATGTCGCAATGAAGGGATTTACAGCTTATACGAGAATGGGACTCAGGGCGGCCACTTTTATGGGATTCTTAACAGGTTTTGCAAGTCTCTTAATCGGAATATTTTATCTCGTGTCAAAATTAATCTGGTGGGACACTTTTAATGCAGGAGTCGCTCCGATTCTAATCGGTATGTTCTTTTTAGGTGCTGTTGTGTTAATCTTTCTCGGACTAATAGGCGAGTGCGTAATCAGCATAAATCATAGACTCATGAATCGCCCGCTAGTAATCGAGGAAGAACGCATAAATTTTTAAAGGAGGAATATTTTATTGAAAATTTTAATCAACGGTGGCTGCGGATTTCTAGGGAGTAATTTGGCCTCTGCAGGTTTAGAACGAGGCTATAATATCACAGTTCTTGATAATTTATCGCGCTTCGGGTCAGCAAGTAATCTAGAGTGGCTGAAATCTAAACCGGGCAAATTTACATTTATTCACGGAGATACAAGAAATCGCAACGATGTAGAACAAGTCATAAAATCCGGAAAATTTGACGCAGTTTTCCACTTGGCCGGGCAGGTTGCAATGACTACTTCAATTTCTGATCCGTATAAAGATTTTCAGGTCAACACGCTCGGAACTGTGAATGTTCTTGACTCTATAAGACTTTACAGTCCTGATACTGTAATGATTTTTTCGTCAACTAATAAAGTTTACGGCGATTTAGAGCAATATAATTATTTAGAGAATGAAACGCGCTATATTTGCAAAGAATTCCCGAACGGTTTTAATGAGTCTGTGCCTTTAGATTTTAGATCTCCATATGGCTGCTCAAAAGGTGCGGCGGATCAATACATGCTTGATTATCATAGAATTTTCGGGAC
>CAJOEQ010000340.1 GCA_905233515.1 uncultured Synergistales bacterium | reverse complement strand
AAATTTCTTGTAATCCTCACGAGTAAAGCTGTGCAATAAAATATTAATATAAGGATGCACAAGATACATTACAAAGTATGTGCTTGCAAACCACCATTGATTTCTTGTTATGGGCATGAAAACTTTCAAAACTGTCTTCAGCGAAAAAGTCTCAAGTCCCGAAAATATAAACGCGCAAAAAATTATCACCGAGTAAATAAATATTCTCAGCCATAAGTTAAACATTCTGCGAAAATTTATACCAGGTGATTTTATGAGGAAATAGCCGGAAATCAGCACAAAAATATTATTGCCGAGACTTCCGCCCATTACGATAAATTGCTGCCATAATCTATTAAGCGTGATTGTATTTATCGGAAAATTAAATCCTCCGTGCCTCGTGAAATGTCCTAAGACTATAGCAAACATCGATATTATTCGCAGTAACTCAAGCGCGGAATTTCTTTCATGCCGGGCTGTTGACATTTATAAAATATTTCTCCCTTGCGATAAATTTTTTTCATTCTATCACATTAATTATATTCGGCCTTCTTTGAGCGCATGCCGTAATAATCTCGTCTTCAAGCTCCCCGAATCCTACAAATGCCGCAATTATCTCACTTGATTTTATGCCAAATTCGCGCTTAATTAATTCTTGCCTCCTGTTGACCTGCAAAAATTGAAACAAGCAAGATCCCAGCCCGTGAGCATGTATCGACATTACAAGATAACCGAGAAAAATTCCCGAGTTTAATAATTCTTGATCGTTGAGTTCTGCCTGATTTAATAATGACCTGTCGCAAGTTACTATAAAGCAATTATGTACACCGCCCGCACCTGATACAAAACCGTCGCAATTTCGCAAAATTTTCGCCGTGATTTCGGGATTCGTTGAGTAATAAACTCTGCAGGGCTGACGATTACAAGCTGAAGGATAATATTTTGCGTCGTTGATTATTTCGTTTATGATTTCGCGGCTTATTATTGAATCCTTGAATCGCCTGACAGAATGACGAGCACGCACAAATTCACGCCAATTTTGAGGGGTATACTTCAAAATTTCTGATTTAGTAAATCTCTCGCAGCCGCCTTTAAATAAATTTTCGGGAATATTATATTTTGCGATTAACGAGTCTAATTTATTTTTTGAGTCCTCATGCCCTGAAAGACTATTTAACGCAGATTTTATTGTCGCTGCACTTCCTGCAGTCTCGAAATCATTTGCGCTTAATCCTGAATCTATCAAATCAGCAATATTTTGAATCAATTTATCATAATTTACTCATGACTAAAGCCTTCTCAAGCATATGAACCGACATAAGAACAGAATAAATTTTTTGCTCGCATTCCGTCTGACGTGTATAATTTGTTTTGTACCAGTCATTTTTTGCGGCGTTAATTGCGCTTTTGAAGCGTCTGATTCGTCCGACATTCTTTGCACCTATTAATTTTTTCACAAAATTTTTAAGTACAGAATAATAGTGATGTGATGTGATGTGATGTGCGATTTTACACGATTCATGATATTTTGTCAAGCCCCTTTCTAAAAATTTTTACGCGTTTATGAATTCTTCTACGAGTTCGACTCCGTTTCTTACACAATCATCGCACGAACATAATATTTTGCCGGTGCCTACTCCTTTAATTTCTCTGCAGATTCGCTTGCAGAATTAATCTGTGTTTTGCCTCAGTTAATAGGTTATTATCATCGTGAATGGAATGGTAGCATAATACAGTCTGAAATTTATCAGGACAATAAAGAGGAAGAAATATTACGCTACCTCCCAACTATTCAAACCCATGATTCTGTTGAAATGATTTTGTTTCAACTAAGCAATTATGCCATGCGTTATATTAAACGTAAAGTAGAAAAGGCACAACAACTTAAAGAGCTAAATATGATTGCTCCAGTTTTGCAGCAAATGCGAGTGATAGGTTATTTCTTACCTTAATTGCAGACAGCAGACATATTCTTGTTTCTAACGAGTGCTAGTGCGACAGCTTCTTTTCGAATGTCTGCACTCTGCACAATCAGGTAAGAGGTGTGATAGCAATGTTG
>CAJOEQ010000339.1:1437-2094 GCA_905233515.1 uncultured Synergistales bacterium | reverse complement strand
CTTTGAGGCTCAGGGGCAATGAATACATTGCCGAATGTCAATCCAGGAATGACAAAGTAATCAATTCCGTCACGATTAACGAGCATGATATTATCTTTCTGGGATTTCCTATATGGTGGTACGTTGCTCCGACGATAATAAATACTTTTCTTGAGAGTTATGATTTTAGCGGCAAAAAAATAATATTATTCGCTACTTCAGGGGGTTCAGGGTTCGGCCAAGCTGTTGAAGGATTAAAGCCAAGCGCACCGAATGCAAAAATTATTGAGGGCAAATTATTTAATCGCTCAATAAGCCCTGACGAGTTAAGAAAATGGGCTGAAACTTTCTAATTTAATATAATAATTTCAGCAGGCGTGATATTTCGAGATATTGCGCCTGTTTTTGCTATAAAGGAGTATATAAAGCATGAAAAATTTATTTGAGCCTGTAAAACGCTCAGAAAATGAATTCATTGACGAGCTTTTATCGTGTAAAAGTAAATCTCTAAGAATTGAGCATATAATTTCGCAGGGTCATATTTCGCCGCCTGATTTCTGGTATGACCAGTCAGAATTTGAATTCGTTGCAGTCTTGCAGGGCCGCGCAAAATTAGAATTTGAGAATGCGAAAATTTTAGAGTTAAAGCGCGGGGACTGGGTATTTATTCCAGCTCAT
>CAJOEQ010000339.1:0-1383 GCA_905233515.1 uncultured Synergistales bacterium | reverse complement strand
TTACAAAGCATTTAATTATGATTTAATTATAAACGAAGGGGCAAAAATAATCTTGGGCAAAATCGTAAAAAATTTAGGTTTATATTTAATTCTCGTCTTAGTAGTAGTAACAATGGTAAATACTTTTTTAACGCCTGAAGAAGTCCAGAAACAATATGACGAAATCAGTTACAGCCAGTTTTTAAAGGATATGAACTCAGGCAAAATCAGAATTCTTCAAATCCGAAATAATACAGTACAGGGCGAGTCAAGCTCGGCAGTTATACAAGGTGAATTTCACTCGGGCGAAAGATTTTTAACGTATGGGCTTGACGTTGCAGGTTTAGCAGATAAGGCCGCAGATAAAGGCATAATAGTAACTGTTGAAGCACCTCAAAAAAATACTTGGCTTGTAAATTTAATGAGCTCATTATTTCCTACTTTGCTATTAATCGGCGTATGGGTTTATTTTCTCTACAATATGCAGGGCGGCGGGGGTCGCATTATGTCATTTGGCAGGAGCAAAGCTAAATTATTTCTTGACAATAAGCCTAAAGTTACATTTAAAGACGTTGCAGGCTGTGAAGAGGCAAAAGAAGAATTACAGGAAGTTATACAATTTCTGAAGGATCCCGAAAAATTTAAGAAGTTAGGCGCGAAAGTTCCCAAAGGCGTTTTACTGGTAGGAAGTCCGGGAACTGGTAAGACTTTATTAGCTCGTGCGGCGGCTGGTGAAGCTGATGTACCGTTTTTCAGTACTAGCGGCTCTGACTTTGTAGAAATGTTCGTAGGAGTAGGAGCGGCGCGAGTTCGTGATTTATTCGAACAGTCAAAAAAATATCAGCCCTGTATTATATTCATTGACGAAATGGACGCAGTAGGTCGTCAGCGCGGTGCAGGACTGGGAGGCGGCCACGATGAGCGCGAACAAACTTTAAATCAATTGTTAGTAGAGCTTGACGGCTTTGATGACAAATCCAGCACTATTTTAATAGCAGCAACTAACCGGCCGGATATTCTTGACCCTGCTTTATTGCGTCCAGGGCGATTTGATAGGCACATAGTAGTAGACAGACCCGACGTTAAAGGCCGTGAGGAGATTTTACGCGTTCACATGAAGGGGAAAAATTTTTCTGATGATGTTGACATAAGCATTTTAGCTCGCAGAACTCCGGGATTAGTGGGTGCTGACTTAGCAAATTTAGTTAATGAGGGTGCATTACTGGCGGCTCGAAAAGGTAAGGACAAAATCGAAATGTCTGACTTAGAAGAAGGAATCGAACGCGTTATGGCCGGCCCCGAACGTAAAAGCCGAGTAATCAGCGAACACGAGAAAAAAATCGTAGCTTATCATGAGACAGGTCATGCAATAGTCGCTAAAGTTTTGCCCGGTGCTGATCCAGT
>CAJOEQ010000338.1 GCA_905233515.1 uncultured Synergistales bacterium | reverse complement strand
AAAAAGACTCTTGGAGGAAGAATTAAATGAACTGGTATCACGTTGATATTTTGCTTACTGCGCTTGATGATATAAGAGAGATACAAAAAAATATAATTGATTTCTCCGGTGATATTGAATTTGCCCAAAAACAAAAAGAGCGTATATTTGCAGCTATTGATAAACTTTCTGTATCTCCTAAAATATATAGAATTCGCAGGAAAGACGCATTTAATAGAGAGCTACGTTATCTCCCTGTTGGTAAATATTTTGTCGTTTACGTTCTCTATGATGACGAGAAAATAGTTAATGTTATTAACGTTATTCATGAAAAGCGCGATATTGACTCGCTGATTTGAACACGGAGAATAAATAATGAATCAAAGAATAGTACGACTCAGAGAAGACAGCCGCCGCAATGAGCAGACAATTTTAGCCGCCGAACGCAGCGAAGAACAATCAGTAATGAATCATTTAGCACAGCTTGAGACGGAAAAAACGCAGGCAATTCTCGATTTCAGTACAGCAGGCAGCAAAACTTTATCAGCTAATGATTTATGGTTTCAACGGCAATTTATAGACGCAATTAATACGGACATAATGAAAGGAAATGACTCGCTTGCTGATGTCAGAACTAGAATCGCAGGCACTGAAGCAAGACTCGTAGAAAAGCATAAAGACGTAAGAATAATGGAAACTTATATAGATCACTTAAAACAAGCTGACTTTCAAGAGCAATTAAATATCGAACAAAACGAACTTGACGACGTAGCATCTATACAATTTTCGCATAAAGGAGTGTTTTAATACATGGTCGGCCCCGATTTAACGAATATAACGCGAGTATTAAGCCGCATAGATGAAATCCATCAAAAAATTTCGCCCGAACTCTATAGAGCACAGAATCAAAATAATAACCCGACAAGAACCCGCTTTATTGACGTATTAAATGACGTGAACAGAATCGGCGCAAATCATAATATTTCAGGAAAAACTGATTATAACGCGTTAAAAAGTGTAATAGATTCTTGCGCAGAAAAATATAATATTGACTCCGAATTAATTCGCGCGATGATTCAGGTCGAGTCAGGCTGGGACACTCGGGCAGTATCTAACAAGGGAGCTCAAGGACTCATGCAGTTAATGCCGAGAACTGCCGCAATGTTAGGCGTTAATGATCCCTTTGATCCCGTTCAAAATATTGAAGGCGGAGTCAGATATATTTCTGATTTGACCGATAAATATAGAGGAGACATTGAGAAGGCTTTAGCAGCTTATAACGCAGGCCCGGCACGAGTTGATTCAGGAAATATTCCCGACGTGTCAAAACGTTATGTAAAAAATATAATGGCAATTTATCGCAGACTAAGGGAGGCAGGTTAAAAAATGGCAGACGAGAGACCTCAGCCAGTACAACAAGACGCACCACCAGTATCAGAGCCAATCGTTAAGCGCAAAAAGAAAAAAAAGAAGCTCGGAAAATTGACAATGTTTTTCTGGCTTTTATTGCTGGGACTCGGGACTGCTGTAGGTATGCACTTAAGCGGAATATGGGATGGCCGGCCTTTATTCTGGGAGATAATTCCCAAAGTTCCATATGTAGGCAAACAATTATCGGAATTCTTTGATGTTCCCGAATTTTACGCGCTCAGTGTAGGAGAACGCCGGGCGGTTGAACTCGAACAATGGCAAAGAAGACTCGACGCTAGAGAAAGAGAACTAGAAAGCGGGGATCTCTCAAGACTCGCAATTTATGACTCGAGCTTTCACGCGATATTTCACGAATGCAGCGCAGATTAAGAGAGCAACAGCAGGCAAACGAGTCAAATAATGACGCACCTACAGAGAGCGAGCAGGAATTAATGAATCAAATCGCCCGCACCTATCAGGACATGTCAGCACGTAACGCCGCCGCAATAGTCGAACAATTACGCGATAATTTAGCAGTCGAACTCTTAATGAAATTGCCGAATGACGCAAGAGCCTCGATAATGGGCAAAATTAAGCCTACTAAAGCAGCCAGACTCACTGAAATAATGTCCCGCGCTAGAAATAGATAATTTAAGGAGGCTTTTATTATGTCATCAGAAATTTTTACACTCATTCAGCCGCAATTAAATAATAATCAAGCTCAATTAAATAATAATCACGTTCAGGACTCGCAAAGCCAGCCGGGACTCTTTGAGAGCTTAATTAACGGACTCACTATTAAGAATGAATTAAATATAAACTCGGAATTTATGAATGTCGAGCAAGTTATACAGCAAAAAATTTCATTTAAGAGTAATGACTCATTCCCTCAAGCTGTAATAAATATTCTTGCTGACATGAAAAACGAGGCAGAATCTCCGGAAAAAAATTTTTTAACTAAACCTGCTGAGTTTATAGCGCAAATCTTGAACGATGATAATATAAAATCTCAAATAAATTCACTTCCTGAAGAGAAGAAGCAAGAAATTTTACAGGTCATTAATAAATTTGTCGAGATTTCACAGACTTTGCAAAATATTGACGTTCAAGCGCAAAAATTATTTAATATCTTGAGCGAAAATATAAATTTACCCGAAAAATTTCAGGAAATTAAGCCCGTTTTTAATCCTGAAATTAACGAGAATCAAGACAATGACGAAATCAAAGACTCAGACTCAGAGTCAGACTCTGAATCAGAAAACGAATCAGACTCGGACGAGACCGCAGAAGTTCAAGCAAATATAAATAATTTTGCCGTGATTTCACCGTCAGACTCTGAATCAGAAAACGAATCAGACTCGGACGAGACCGCAGAAGTTCAGGCAAATATAAATAATTTCGCCGTGATTTCACCGTCTATGAATGTCCCGCAAAATCCTGAAATTAATATAGACTCGTCAAGCAAAAATAACGAGCCTGCAAATAATATAATTCACACTGCACCGCATAAAGA
>CAJOEQ010000337.1:2437-3171 GCA_905233515.1 uncultured Synergistales bacterium | reverse complement strand
CGGGGACGCTACAAGGCGTGAAGACGTGTTAAAGCTCGTTGGAAGTGAACGCGTTAATTTAGTGTTGACTGATCCGCCCTGGGGCATTGACGTGCAGGGCAATAACGGCAAAATCGGATCAGGCTCTAAAGAGTACCCAGTGTGTATAGGTGATGTGTCGACGGCAATGGCGCGAGAAAATTATTTGATTACGCGATTAATAACTAATTGCCAAATAATTTTTGGAGGTCAGAATTTCACGGACTTTTTGCCGCCGTCATGCGGGTGGCTGTTCTGGGATAAATGCAGGTCTGAAGGTTTGAGCTTTTCAGATGGAGAACTCGCGTGGAGTAACTGCACAACGAAAATTAAGAAATACTCTCACAAATGGGACGGCTATTCACGAGCAGGCAGCAAGGAATTAAACGAGAAGACTCACCCAATGCAAAAACCGGTTGAGTTATTCATGAAAATTTTAGAAGACTTCTCAAAGCCTGATGATTTAATACTAGACTGCTTTGCGGGATCAGGTACGACGTTAATAGCATGTGAACAAACTGGGCGGCGTTGTCTCACTATGGAAATCAGCCCGCAATACTGTGATGTAATTTGCGAACGTTACGAGAAATTAAAATCAAAAGGAGATGACTCGCAAATATGTATACCGGGAACGGAGTAACAAAAAAATTTCCTATTCCTTCAGGTTATGACGGGTCAACAGTGTATTTAATATTTCCGACTGGGCAAAATATAAA
>CAJOEQ010000337.1:877-2303 GCA_905233515.1 uncultured Synergistales bacterium | reverse complement strand
GAAGTAACAGAAGATCCAGCGGAATATTTAGCACAGACTCAAAAATTGTTGAGCGACTCACAGAAACATTTTCAGGAAGTAAAAGACTATGCAGAACAGGCTATTACACGACTAATGCAATTAAGTGAAAATCTAGCAGAAAATTTTGAGAGCAAATTATACGAGTTCACGACTCGTGCAAATGAGAGACTCGAAAATACAGAAAGTTCACTCACAAGTCAGATACATAATGAGTTATCGGCGGCGTTGCTCCAAATAGCAGAGAAGACTCAAACAGTGGAGTCAGGACTTCAAATAATGGAGCTGTTAAGGAATGAGGCAAAACAGCAAAGTGAGACAGCAGCCGAGAAAACTAAAAACGAACTCACGGAAAAATGCAGCGAGATTTTAAGCACTTACGAGTCAATGAAGGAATTAAAAGCTGACTGCAAATATTATCTTGAGGAGTCAAAGGCAGCAGCTCAGAAGGCCGGGCTTGAAGTTCTAGCAGAAATGAATCTAAAAGCAAATGAGGAATTAGAAATGTTGAAAAGTTTAAGGCTCAAATTAGAGTCAGATAGTGATAACTTGAATAAACGGATTAACAGCGCGTGGGAAGTTTTAAGAGGTGAGGGCAATGGCGGTTAATTCATGTAGCATAAACCCCGATCCAGACGCAAGCGGTAATATGTACTTTCGGGGAATGTGGGAATTTTGCCCTGAATATAAAACCGGTGATGTTGTAATTCACAATTCAATCATGTATCTATGCAAGAAACCTCACGCCGGAAAAGAGCCCTCAGAGAAAGACAACGCCGAATACTGGCACAAAATAACGCCGCAGCCTCCTAAGGATGAGGGCAATATAATAAGAAGAATCATAGACGGCGGATTTGCTACAACACTTTCAAATGATGTGTACCGAGAAACAGAATTAATTGACGAGATAAACGGCGGAAGTTCAAGCGACCGCATAACAGTCCCGTTAATTTAGGGCGGTGGTAAAATGGCAGTATATACAGAAATTCATATTAGACGAGACAGCACACTGAACTGGTACGCAAGCAATCCCAGATTAGCACTCGGAGAACCGGGCGTAGATATGGATTTACACCGATTCAAAATAGGCAACGGGATTGACAGATGGAACGAACTTCCATACATGGACGATGATTTATATAAGTTATTAGACAAGACGCAGCAAAAAATAGCGGATCATGTTCAGGACTTATTAAATAAGATAAACACGAATAAATTAGACAGCGATCAGAAAATTAACGCACTCACTACAGAAGTCCGCAATACAAGCCGGGATCTGACAAGTCGCATGACAGCCGTAGAAAATGAACAGGCCGAATATGAAGAGAATTTAACGGGCGAATTTGAGCAGACTAAATCACAAGTTAATGCAGGGCTTGAAGAGTTCAATACGACACGAGATAATTTG
>CAJOEQ010000337.1:0-827 GCA_905233515.1 uncultured Synergistales bacterium | reverse complement strand
ACTCACCCGAATTTAGGGCATAATATAAGGGCGATTCATAATGAGCTGTTAGACTATGAGAATGACGAGACAGCTGAGAGAATAGCAGAAGACGAAAATTTACAGTCTCAAGTTGACAGCCTCAAAGAAACGCAAGATATTACGATTGAGAAACAAACTCAAATGCGGGGCGATGTTGATAGACTTCAAAGTGATTTGCAATCAAGCCGAGAAGACTACACAGCGCGCGGGGATTATCTACAGGAGCAGGCTAATACTCTCGCAGATTTAGCAATAAAGCAGAGTTTTCAAGCTCAACAGGAAGAACGCGCAAGAATAGCAGCAGATGAGTCAATTAATGCCGATATAGCAAAACTTGAGAGCAAAGCCGGAGAAATGCAAGAACAAATTAACGGCTTGGATCAAGATTTAACGCATTCTGACTCTTTGAGAGAAAGCAGAGACGAACATTTACAAAGTCAAATAGACGAGCTTGCAGAAAGTTCACAGGTAACAAGTCTATCTATTTATAAAGAGACTCAAACGCGCAAGAATGCAGATAAAGAAATTCATGACGAGATAGAAATCGCTAAAGCAGAAACACAAGGCGATATATCGTCAAC
Source organism: uncultured Synergistales bacterium (assembly GCA_905233515.1). GTDB lineage: Bacteria > Synergistota > Synergistia > Synergistales > Aminobacteriaceae > JAFUXM01. The sequence continues at coordinate 225 of CAJOEQ010000337.1, read as the reverse complement.
ACGTCAGGAAGTGCAAGCCCGCGGGGATTATTTGCAAGAACAGGCTGATACTCTCGCAGATTTGGCAATCAGTCAGGAAATCAGGACAAATGAAAAAATTGACAGTGTAAAAGACTTAATCAGTCAAGAAGCTCAAACTAGACAGAAAGATTTAAGCCATGAGCAAATAATCCGCTGTGAACGGGACGAACATTTACAAGAACAAGCTGATACGTTAGCAAGTGC
>CAJOEQ010000336.1 GCA_905233515.1 uncultured Synergistales bacterium | reverse complement strand
CACAGAATCAGCAAAAAATGTCGGTCTTGCAAGTCCACCGCGATATAATTTATAAATCCTGAAAGTATACAACAACAATAACGAGTCAAATAAAATCATTGCGGCACATAAAGTTATACGCATTGCCCAAGGATAAAAAGTTTTGCGGCCAAATACCAGCATTGACGACAAAAATTTTATTGATAATTCCTGCTCAAAGCATAATATTACTAGAACAGCAAAGATAATTACTTGAGTCAAAATAATTCGCTTTAAACTCTGCCCGTTTGGTATAAGACCTTCATATATGTATTTAACTCCGCAAAAACAGCACTGTTGAATTAATACCCAGAATAATTCAAGAGATTTATCAATCAAGAAAATATAATCGTATCTTATAATTAATTCGCTCCCTCTCAAAATATAAATAAATTATAACAAGCAATTTAAATAGCGTATAATTTTGTTTGAGAATATATATTTAAATCAGGAGGCTTTATAAATGAATAAATTTTTATGTGCTTTAGTTCTTGTTAGTTTATTAATTCCTGCGAGTGCATTTGCTGCTGATACAGGCTCGAATAAAACCGCGATTCTTGTCGTCTCGTTCGGTACTTCAATGCCTGAAGCCCGCAAATCAATTGACAATTTAGTCAACGCCGCTAAAGAAAACTTCCCGGATTCAGAAGTACGACTCTCTTTCACGTCTAATATTATTAGGCGAAAACTTGCAGAATCAGGCGACATTATAGACACTCCTGTTGTTGCTCTTGCGAAATTGAACGATGAGAGATTTACGGATGTTTATGTAATGCCGACTCACATGATTCCCGGTGTTGAATATGACGAACTTAAAAATGTAGTAGACGCTTTCAGAGTTTTACACGGCAAATACGGATTTAGAAAATTAAAACTCGGTGTACCTTTTCTCAACAGCCCGCAGGATTGTTCAGGAATGGCCGACGTGCTTATGGCGAGATTTAAGACTCAGCTTCAAGATAAAGAGACCGGCATTATTTTAATGGGACATTCGCAAATGGCCTTTACCCTCAATTGCAATTAGCTTTAAATCAACGAGCACACGCAAGATTTTTTGTAGGAACTGTTGAAGCATCACCGCTAATTAATGACATTTTAGCAGAATTAAAGATTCACCCTGAAATTAAAAAATTAGTCTTGAGTCCCCTCATGATAGTAGCAGGAGATCACGCAAATAACGACTTGGCCGACCCTTTAGACGCTAAATCATGGCTAAATATTTTAAGAAATAACGGCTATAAAGAAATTACTACTTATCTAGTAGGACTCGGAGAAGATGAGAATATGAAACGCGAATTTGTGAGGCAGATTCTTGAGCTTATGGACTAGCGCAATTTTTCTAGCTTTAATATCAATTTGGCGAATTACTTCAGGCGAATGGGACATAAATTTGTCTGAAGTTTTTTATTTTCTCGTGAACGGGGGCGATTCGTATCAAGCTCTTGTAATTCGTGCTGTGAGATTGCCGCGTTTATTATGTTCAATCGGTACAGGGGGATTATTGAGCGTGTCAGGTGTAATTTTGCAGGGACTACTCGCGAATCCTTTAGCCGAACCTTATACACTGGGAATCGCGTCCGGAGCTGCTTTCGGTGCATCACTGGGAATAATGGCCGGAAATTTTTTTATTATGCCGTGTGCTATGTCAGGTGCGTTAATTGCTCTTGTCTTGACGGGAATAATCGCGCTTAAATCCGGAAATAATGCGATAATTTTAGCGGGCGTTATCTCAAATGCTATACTTTCAGCCGGAGTTACTTTTTTGAAATCAATTTCAGGCGATAAATTAGGCTCGATTGTATTATGGCTTATGGGAAGTTTTTCAGGAGCAGGATTTAATAATTTTTACGCGATATTTGCCGGGCTGATTCTAGTGATTTTGCCTGCATATATTTTAGCACCTTTACTTGATGCAATGTCCCTCGGTCAAGATAGAGCCGCAGTCTTAGGAGTAAATGAGAATCTGGTGAGAATAATTTTATTATTGACTACTTCAACGGGGACGGCTTTAGCTGTAAGTTCATTCGGAGTAATAGGTTTTGTAGGACTCGCAGTGCCTCATATATCGCGCTCAATCGTTGGAGCCTCTCACAGAAAATTAATTATTCACTCGTTTTTTATGGGAGCTTGCTTGATGACTCTAGCTGATGGAATTGCACAAAGACTCGGCGAACTTCCTGCAGGAGTAATCACAGCTTTGACGGGAGGGCCGTTTTTCTGCTGGCTGCTTGCGAGAAAGTCATGATATTTTTTACAAGTGAGTCATAATTATTTACGAAAAATTTTAACGAGTAAAACACAAAACTTTCACGAGTCATCAATAAATCATGATATAATCTCATAGTTACAAAAATTTTAGGTGAAAGGACTCTTGACAAAATAAAAATGGCCGCCATAATTGACACGACACGACACGACACGACACGACACGACACGACACCCTTATTATTTCATTTATTATTACAAGAAAATAACATTT
>CAJOEQ010000335.1 GCA_905233515.1 uncultured Synergistales bacterium | reverse complement strand
ATTCGCGATATTCTTCACGAGAAAAATTTTTATTCATAGATTGCCGCACCTGCCTTTATGCTGCATTAGACAAAGCGCGGCTATAATGCTTCAGGCTTCTAGGATTCCTGATTCCTGATTCCTGATTCCTGATTCCTGATTCCTGATTCAATTATGTTATTTTCCATGTTTGTCAAGGGCCTTTCTATATATTTTTCTTGCCCGAGCTGCATTATATAACTATATAAATTTTTATCGAGCAAAGGTTCTTGATTCTGTGCTGGCTGTCCGAATCTTGATTTAGGCTGAATAATAGTCTCATGATTAATATCAATTTCGATTAAAGCAGGATTATTATTTTCCATGAAATCGCCGTTTATCTCGTTAATATTCTTAAAGCAATAATAATCGAGTCCATAAGCCGCCGCGATTTTGCTTAATTTCGGAACAGTATAGCCGCTGCCTTCAGTCGTGTGAAAATATTTACGGTCAAAATACATTTCTTGAAAGTGTCTTAGCATTCCCAGTGAATGATTATTGAAGACTATGATTTTAACGGGCAATTTCTCACGCGCTATAAATTGCAGTTCTTGAATATTCATTTGAAAGCCGCCGTCTCCATTGATAGAAATAATTTTTTCCCCTGAAGCATAATAAGCACCTATCGACGCAGGTAGAGAATATCCCATTGAGCCAAGCCCGGAAGAGAATAAAATTTTTTGCGCGGGTTTATTCCTGAAAGATTGAGCCGTCCAAACTTGATTTTGACCGACATCAGCAATTATTATAGACTCATCCGGTATAAAATCGCTGAGTCTTGACATTAAATTATTCTCGTTAAGATCATCAAGTCCAGAAAGTTTTCCGCGAATTTCACAGCAAATTTTAAGCCAGTCAGGACAATCAAGTTTTATATTACTTGAGAGAATGAATTTAATAACGGCTTTGACTTCAGCATTAATATTTATATCGTCAGAGTGTAAATTATAAGCTAATTCAGCCGAGTCTATATCAATTCTTATAATTCGAGAATCAGAAGCAAAATTTTCACGCAGCGCACCGACTTGACGAATATCAAGCCTTGAACTCAGCGCGAGAATTAAATCAGATTTTGCAGCTATAAAATTTGCAGTCCTTGAGCCATAAGCACCGATAAAGCCGAATTTATACGGGCAGTCATACGCAAGAATATCTACAGCGGGATTACTTGATAAACACGGAATTTTGAGCGTATCAGCAAGTTCACGGGCGAGTCTTATTCCTTCTGAATCTTTTAAAGCAGCACCGAATATTATACAAGGACGGCGGGAATTTCTTAGAAGTTCTATAATTTCAGAGTTATAAAAAATTTTCTCGTTATGTGCATTATTTGAGATAAAATCTTTTATTTCAATATCAGCGCGCAAAACATCCATGGGAATATCAAGTAATACGGGGCCTCTTCTTGGCTGCATTGCGATTGTCAGCAAATTTTGTTATAGATTTAACAATGCTTATAATATCGGTCTCTTGAAAACCTCGCTGTCTTAATTGAGTCCCCCGGCTTGACTCGTTTCTGTTTACTTGACAAGTTATAAATATTACTGGGATTGAGTCAAAATATGCGTTACAAATTCCCGTGATTAAATTTGTAGCTCCCGGCCCGCTCGTTGAATATGCCGCGCCAGCATTCCCTGACACTTGAGCATAACCGCACGCAGCAAATGAGGCCGCTTGTTCATGATAACAAATATGCGCTTGGATTTCTGAATTATATTTCCTGAATGACTCCATTAAGTGAGTCGCCATGCCCCCGGGATAGCCAAAGACATGTTTTATATTATTTAACGCTAAAAATTTTACAACATAATCAGAACATTTCATTAATGATCGCACCTGCCTTTATGCCGCCATCATGCCGCAGTGGGCAAAGCGCGATCGTAGTATTTTATCAGGCTTCGGCTTCCTGACTCCTGACTCCTGACTCCTGACTCCTGACTCCTGACTCCTGACTCAATTATATTATTTTTATGGTTTGTCAAGAGTTTTTCTGCGTGAATATTTTTCTCGTGCAAAGATTTCCGCCAGTTAATAATTTCTGTGAGTCCATCTTCCCACGATATTTTTTGCTTGAAATTTATAATATTATTCAAGCGTCTAGTATCTGCTAATATAAGCGGCGTTAAAATTCCCTCGTCAGTTCGTGAATATTCAGGCACTGGAGAATTCATTAATAACGCGATTTTCTTTGCAATATCACACAAAGTAATTGCTTGACCTGAGGCAATATTTACAGCTCCATTAAAATTATTCAGCAATAAATTTATAAATCCTGCTGCTATATCTTTTGCGTGCATATAATCTCGTGTTATATATGGATAATTTATTGCGGGGATTCTACCGTCAAGCAAAGAATCTATTATATAAGGCACGAGTCTTTTATCGCGTTCACCGACTCCGTAAAGAAAAAATCCCCGTCCCCATGCAAAGCTGATATTAAGAATCTTTGCGTATTCAGTTGCAAGTTTATAGAGTGAAGATTTTGCGAGGCCATAAATAGAAATAGGCTCTAAAGGTGTAAAATCTTCAATCATAAGGCCGTAATTAGGCGAATATTCAAAGCAGCTCCCAGCAA
>CAJOEQ010000334.1 GCA_905233515.1 uncultured Synergistales bacterium | reverse complement strand
TTTAGCTGTAAGTTCATTCGGAGTAATAGGCTTTGTGGGACTCGCAGTGCCTCATATATCGCGCTCAATCGTAGGAGCCTCACACAGAAAATTAATTATACACTCGTTTTTTATGGGAGCTTGCTTGATGACTCTAGCTGATGGAATTGCACAAAGACTCGGCGAACTTCCTGCAGGAGTAATCACAGCTTTAACGGGAGGGCCGTTTTTTTGCTGGCTGCTTGCGAGAAAGTCATAAGAAATATATAACTCTCTCGCAAAATTTCGATACACTAATGCAAATTTATAGTATCACGCAGAAATTTTTTAACTTCTTCAGTCGTAAAAGCTCCATCAATCGCATTATTTAATATTATTCGCTCATCTTCAGGAGTAAGACCGAAATTTTCCCGCATATATTCATATTCGTCGGGCAATGTTGTATTTTCTATGCCCATATCATCAGTATTTAGCGTAACTCTTAAGCCCTCACGCAAAAATTTCATGAACGGATAATCTTTCATATTTTCTACTGCGTGAGTTAGTCTGCTGCTTGTCGGGCTAATCTCTAGGAAAATTCCCTTTTCCTTTATCAGCGCAACAACATCGGGCGATTCTTGAGCTCTGATTCCATGTCCGATTCTGACTGCTCCGAAATTAATAGCGTCCCTGACACTTTGCGCCCCGTCTGCTTCTCCCGCATGAATAGTAAACGGGATATTATACTTTTTTGCAAGCTCGAAAAATTTTGCATAATTCTTAGTCGGAAATATAGCTTCAGCTCCGGCCAAGTCAAGAGCTACTACTCCGCCGTCTTTCACTAAATATTTTCTTGCAAGTTCTACAGTCTCAAAATTTTCTGAGTCGTTATTATCCCTTCGCATTAAACATAAAATTAAATTTGCCTTGAGACTTGACTCGCGTAAACCTTCTAAGGCAGCTTTTATTGCGTCTTCCTGAGTCATGCCCTTACTAGTATGTAATTGAGGCGCGAATCTTATTTCAGCATAAATTACACCGTGTGATTTAATATTATCAAGCACGAGTCTAACACTTTCACGGAGTCCCTTTGGAGTCTGCATTAATGATAACGGCAAATCAAAACATTTAAGAAAGTCATTAAGGCTCTGGCAATCATCAGGGACAAATAATAATTTCTCAAGTTCTGAGTCATTATCAGCGGGCAATTTTATACCTTGCAAATCAGCTAATTTTTTCGCAATATCAACAGTTATAGCTCCATCTAAATGCAAATGCAAGTCGATATATTTATTATCAGCAGCAAATAAATTACCAGCAATTAATAATATAACTAGAATAAGCGTCAAAAATTTCAATTTCTTCATAATCCTCCGGTTTACGCAGCATAGCCGGAAGGAAAATCATTCATATAAAATTATTCGTGTCATCATAAAAAATTTATGCGGCCGGCAAAAGATTTTGCAGCTGTAACTCTTTAACAGTCGCTAAAACTGAGAGAACGCCGTTTTTTTCCGGATCTAACTGCTCATCTTGTTTATTAACAGCTTCAAATATCGGAGTCCCTCTTGCTACTTCAGTCTTGTGTGAGTCATCGTCATTATTTTCGCGGTTAATTTCATTTCTCGTACGAGCTGCCATTGCTGCTGCTTTTGCCGCAACGTGTATATCTTGTCCCGATGGATCTGCTGGAGCTGTTGCTGCCCGTTGAATTTGCTGCATATTACGTAAAGTTTCTTCGGGTGTGCTGCCCTGTTTGAATTTAATAGGGACTTCTCCGCCTGTAATATAGCTCTTACCGTCTGGGCCTTCAGTGTATGAATAACTGACTCCGCCGCCTAATTCTCCAGCTGCTGCCTTGTGTGCCGCCTCATGTGAGATAACTTCACGCTGAATTTTTTCGAGTTCATTAATTTGCGCCTGCTTCTCATCTTCTGACTCGTCATCTTTCTTTGCGGCCTCGCGTTTTTCTGCTTCAGATTTAATTATATTCTGGGTGTCTTCAGTTTTCTGGGATTCTTTCTTGAGTGCCTCTTGAGCCTCCTGCTTCTTACTCTGCAAATCTTCAGTTGTAAGACCTCCGCTCACCCTGTTTAAATCTTCCTCGCTGCCCTTCATTGTTACTGATGCTCCGACAATATAACGCCGTCCATCTGAACCCATAGAATAATGATACACAGTGTGAACTTGCGCAGAACTTCCGAGTTTAGCTTTTAGGCTTTGTTCTTCTGCTAAAATTTCCTGCTCCTTAGCTTGTTTTGACTCGTCGGTCTTATTCGCTTTTACATTTTCGGCTGCCTGGACTCTTGCTATATTTTGCACCGGCTCTAAATATCCGGCTGAAAGCATTGACGTAACCTGCATAATAAATACACCTCCTTGTAATGAAATATTATACTAAATTTTTGTAATTAACTCCCATAAAATTAACTCGAATCCTTCCCAGCTTTCTGACATGTTAGTTTTTTCCAAATATGAAAGCCGAGCAGAATTTGCCATAAATTTTTTTATTGCCTCTTCACCGAAATTTTTAAGCGCGTTTCTTGCTTTGTCAAGTGCATAATTAAATTTTTTCCCCGTATCAATGCCAATTGCTTTTAAGGCTGAATCTTGATTTATTCCCGGAAAGCATGAAATTATCATAGCAATACGCAATCTATTACAAATCGCAGCTAACACAGGCAATAACGGCCCTGACTTCAAATATTTTAGTGCCTTTGCTGCTTGAGCGGGCTTATTATCACAAACTGAGTCAAGAAATATTAATTGCGCGCGGCCTCCCTCATTGAATGACAGATTTTGAACGTCATTAATATTTATTTCGCGGCCATCTGCATATTGTGAAAGTTTATTAATTTCGCTGCGTAATTCTTCCTGTG
>CAJOEQ010000333.1 GCA_905233515.1 uncultured Synergistales bacterium | reverse complement strand
CAAGCATTGAAGCTATTATCATGGGATTTCGTAAAATAGCAATAAATAATTTTTTCGGACTTGTTTTGCCGGATCTATTTAATTCAAGAATAACAGCCGCAAATGTATTTATCGCAGGAACAACAAGCACAGCAAGCATCACTACAATTTTTGCATTGCCCTCACCGTAAAGAGCTTCACTGACTGCAACTCCGTATAAAATATAATTCCCACGTCCTACTGCTTGACCGATTACGCTCGATTTATTGCCGTCTTTAACGAATATGCGCGGCACATAATAAGCAATCAAGAATAAAATAATTAAGCAGATCCCCGCGAAAATCATTTCTTTTGCTGCAAAATTCTCGTGAAAATTCATGTCATAAATATTCTTGAATAATAATACAGGCATGAACACTAAAAAAATTATTCTGTCAAATTCTTTCATTGATTGACGCGTTATTTTTTTCGTTACTCGCATTAAATAGCCGATAAATATTAATATAATCATGGGAATAACGACTCTTAGTGCCGCTAAAAAACATGATATTAAATCCTTGCGACTCCTGATTTTATTGCTGCCTGTGATACTGCTTTTGCTACTGTTACGCCGACTCTTTCGTCAAAAGCAGCGGGAATTATATAATCCGGGCTTAATTCTGAATCACTCACAAGTGAGACTAAAGCATTTGAGGCCGCTAATTTCATTTCTTCGTTAATGTCGCTTGCACGAACGTCAAAAGCTCCCCTAAAAATTCCCGGAAATGCAAGAACGTTATTAATTTGATTCGGGTAATCGCTCCTACCAGTTGAAATAATTTTAGCTCCGGCCTGTTTAGCTTCTTCTGGGAATATTTCCGGAGTAGGATTCGCACAAGCAAATATAATCGGATCTCTTGACATTGATTTTACCATTTCAATATTTACACTCTTAGGAGCTGACACGCCGATAAAGACATCAGCACCCTTCATAGCGTCTGATAGAGAGCCTTTAATATTTTCAGGATTTGTGATTTCTGACATTTCGCGCTTTATCCAGTTTAAATTATTGCGGCCATTATAAATTATTCCCGTCCTGTCAGATAAAATTATATTTTTTGCTCCGGCTGATAATAATAATTTAGTGATTGCTATAGCCGCCGCACCTGCTCCACTTATGGCAATTTTTATATCACTTAATTTTTTGCCGACAACTTTTAATGCATTTGTGAGTCCTGCTAAAGTAATTACAGCTGTCCCGTGCTGATCATCGTGAAATATGGGAATATCGCAGCATTCTTTTAATTTCCGCTCAATCTCAAAGCAGCGAGGTGCTGAAATATCCTCTAAATTAATCCCTCCGAATGAGCCTGAAATATTATAAACAGTCTCTACGAATTCATTTACATTCTGAGTTTTCACGCACAAAGGGAACGCGTCAACTTGGCCGAATGACTTAAATAATACGCACTTCCCCTCCATTACTGGCATTGCGGCTTCAGGGCCTATATTGCCGAGACCTAATACTGCGCTCCCGTCCGTTACGACTAAGCACAAATTATGCCGTCTTGTTAAATTATAACTTTTCGATATATCTTTCTGGATTTCCAAACAAGGCTGGGCAACTCCGGGCGTATATGCAAGTGATAAATCTTCGCGAGTTTTTACTGGAACTCTTGAAATTACTTCGATTTTCCCTTGCCATTTTTCGTGTAGATTTAAAGATTTCTGCGCATAGTCCATTATAACACTCCTAAAAATTTTTCTTGATTATATTATTTTGTGAGATAATAGGCAAAAATTTTTTATTAATGGAGCGTGATATTATGTCATTATTTAATCTAAACGAGAATAAGACGACTTTTACAACTGAAATTCTCGCAGGACTTACTACTTTTTTGACGATGTCATATATTATAGTTGTAAATCCTGACATTTTAAGCGCGACAGGCATGGACAAGAACGCACTTGTTATAATCACTTGTCTTGCGTCTGCTCTAGGTACGTTCTTAATGGCTATATTTGCAAATTATCCGATTGCACTTGCTCCGGGTATGGGCTTAAATGCATTTTTCGCA
>CAJOEQ010000332.1 GCA_905233515.1 uncultured Synergistales bacterium | reverse complement strand
ATTGATACAATTTTGAATCGTCCGACCGGTGTTCTATGATCGCCGACTCTTAATTTATCGCCGGGATTTTTGCCGACTGCGATTCTATAAGTCTTTATTAATTCTTTGCCCTCGTATAAATTTAATTCATATTTGGATTTGCTGATTTCGATTCTGAATTTGTTATTATTGCTTGGTAATAATTTATCAGGACGTTCGAAAATATCACCTTTCATGTTAGCTGTTGGAGCTTGTAAAATTTCGGGCTTGTCAGCGATTTTTGACTCATTTAGCGGGGTCTCTTGCTGTAATTCTTCAGGCTCTGAATCAATATTATTATTAACAGGAACTGTAACAGAAAATGCCGCAATTTTTTCAGGTTCTGGCAATTCTTTTTTTTCGGTAATAACCGGATCAGGCTGTGCATTTGCCTTGTGAAGTTCGTTCATTGCTGAAAAATTCATATAAGCACCTGCACCGACTGTAACAGCCAGCACAAAGAAGACTCCCCGTAAAAATGGGTGCATACGTTTTTTAACGATCCATTTGCCCTGACCTTGATCAATCCAAACGGTTCTAAGTGTCGTTATATCCTTCAAGAAATTAAGAAATTTTTGCATAAATTTATGATACCTCGCTTATGATTTACATAAAATGAATAATAACGCGCTCTCGGAAAAAATCAACGCTCATTTTTAGGAATATTAACGCGCCGGCGAATTTTTTGCAATTTTGCGGGCGGGATTCACTATGCGGCGGGGAATAAACTATTATTTAATACAACACATAAATATAATAACACGCCAACAAGTTTTTATTTAAAAAATTTCTTTCTCAGGCGAATAGACTTTTATAGGGAATAATTCACTAAATCCGAAAGACTTATAAAATTTATATCCCGTCGGAGTCGCCTGCAAAGTTATAAAATTTTTATTTACTAATTTACAAATTTCGCTCATCATGGCAGCTGCTACACCCATGCGCCTGAATTCAGGTTTAACGCCGAAATAATATACACCGTTTTTGCGAGTTAATAAGAACGTCCCAGCAAGTTTATTATCAAGTTTTGCGAGATATAATGCTAAATTTTGCCGGTCTTGATTCATGTCAGCAATAAAATCAAAATAATTTTGCGTTATCTCGTTTTCTTGACTCCCGAAAGATACGCCCGCAGTAATTGCCCATTCACGAGGATTATTTATTACTCGTTCAATTTTTAAATCGGGATTTGCTTTACTCGTGATTGCTTTATCAGGGTTAAGGCTCATAGCTATTAAATCACCTGAATAAAATAATCCTGAATCATCTAAAATTTTTGTGTTAGCATTATCATAAATAGGCCACATGAAAGACTCGCGCCCGTTAAAAAATTTAATAATTTTATCGCAAATTTCGCTTATCAGGCCAGTATACCCAGCTTTCAAGCTCATTTTTTACAGAGACGCAAAAGCCTTTATTATCGAGATTTATAAATTCGCTGATTGATAAAAATTTTAAGCGAGAAATAAAAAATTTTAACTCATCCCATATTAAATTATTCATGTTAAAGCACCTCACTTGATAGACCGCATTTTTTCGCAAGATTTCTTATTTCGTTAATAGTCTCAGAGGGTATATTTTCGCTTTGATTTTCGCGGATTAAATTTTTAGCCATTTCTAGACGCGATTTTAAGTTATCTGGATCAAATCTTACTCCGTCGCTTTGAAGTTCGATTAATTTAGCGCGTGTATTTTCTCGTTCGGACTTAATGTCTAAATCTTCACGTGTTAAATCGCGTAATTTATTCTGGAGATCCCGCCTCTCATCGCTTGATAAACATGATGCAGCAAAATCTTCTTCATTCTTGAAGCCGAGTGCTATTAATTTTTTGCCGAAATTTACTTCATGTTTCTGTAAATCTTCACGACCCCGCGCCATTTGAGTTTCTAAGCTGTGAATCGCAGTTAATAATTTATCAAGTTTGGCGTTTTTCTCGTTGCGAGTCTCCCTGCATTCATTAAGGCGCGCTCTTAGAGATTCTACGTCTTTACTCATTCGATCCTGTTCGTCATCGGGCTTGCGTGAGTCAAATATTATAATTCTCTGCTGTTGTAAGCTGTCTCGTTCGGCCTCGACTCCTTTAACTCGGCTTGCTAATTCTTCACGTTTGAGCCTGA
>CAJOEQ010000331.1 GCA_905233515.1 uncultured Synergistales bacterium | reverse complement strand
TATGACATAGAGACAAATTTTAAAATCTTTTCTCTATAAATCTTTCATTTATTCAGGCAATCAATATAAATAAATCTTGTGTAGAAGTCTGAAGCGTTTATATGTGCTTGGATTAAATTTTTAAAGGAGTGACTCTTTATGCGTAAATTTTTAGGTGTACTTCTCGTTATTGCAGTTATATTATCATGTTCGGCTGCATTTGCTGAGTACAAAGGCAAAATCACATTCAATGTCTCGTTAAAGGACGCGGAAAAATCTTCAAAGGCTGAATTATGGCTCCCATATCCGTTGTCAGATTCAAATCAGACAATTACAGACGTTGATATTAAGTCAAACGGTGCGCAAATCGGAGTCGAAAGCGATCCAAAGGCCGGCGGGGTTTATCTTCATGCAACATAGATGAAACCGGGCAAAACTCCGGAGCTTACTATGAGCTTCAATCTTGACTCACACTACAAAAAAAATCCTGATCTCAAAGAAACTAAAGACGCATTTCCGCCTGAAGTCCTGAAATATTTGCAGGCGACTCCGTCATTGCCGATTGATAAAGGATTTTGCGCAGAAGCAAGCATGGAATTTATCAGCAAAAAATCAGTACTTGAGAAAGCACAGGGAATTTATTGCTGGGTACTTGAACACACTTTCAGAGATGAGAGCGTAAAAGAAGGCTGCGGGCTTGGTCTTCCCATTCGTACAATTTCAGAGAAGAGCGGCGGCGGGAAGTGTGCAGATATTAGCGCGGTATTTGTTGCACTTGCTAGAGCGTCAGGAATTCCTACAAGAGATGTTTACGGATTAAGAGTTGACCCCGCTAAATCAGGCGAAATTACAGGTAATTATCATTGCTGGACAGAGTTTTATTTGCCCGGTACTGGCTGGGTAATGGCTGATCCTGCTGATGTCCGCAAAAAAATGTTAAATGAAAAAATTGAGAAAGTCGACGACGCTAAAAAATGGGTTGATTTCTTCTGGGCCGGCGATGATTTATTAAGAATCGCATTAAACCGTGATACACGCGAGACAGTTTTAAGCGAGACTACAGCAAAGACTCCATTAACATATTTCATGTATCCATATGCAGAAATCGACGGGAAGCCTGTAGACTGGTTCAGCCCGAAAACTTTTGAGTTCAATGTAAAACTTGAGCTTAAATAAATTAGCTTATTATGCCCTGCCTTGTTAAGAGACGGGGCTTATTTTTATAGCATGAAATCAAGCAAAATTATAATTATTTCGGGATTTGTTATCTTAATAGGCGCATATTTTATTATTCCCGAGTATAAAAATTTTATGGATATGACATTTAAGGCGTTTGCTTCAGGAGATTTTGAGAAAATGCGCGATTTTGTTGCGAACTACGGGGCATATGCTGCTATAGTGTCATTTCTATTAATGATCTTGCAATCAGTAGCCGCTCCCCTTCCTGCATTTATTATTACACTTGCAAATGCGAATCTTTTCGGATGGTGGCGAGGTGCGATTCTTTCATGGACAAGTGCTATGGCTGGTGCTGCGATTTGCTTTTATATTGCTAGAATCTGTAAAGCCGGCTTAAATTCAATTGATAATTTTTTCGAGCGTTATGGGACGCACAGTATATTAATTGCGCGTTTATTGCCGTTTATTTCGTTTGATTTAGTGAGTTATGCCGCCGGATTAACTGCCATGAAATTTTTGCCGTTCTTTATAGCGACTGGGATCGGGCAATTACCAGCAACTGTTATATATTCATACGTCGGAGGAATGCTCACGGGAGGGGCTAAATTTTTAATGACGGGATTATTAATATTATTTGCTCTATCAGCTTTGATAATTTTATTGCGGAAAATGTACACGGAGAAACACAAAATTGAGAAGATTTCTTAAACCTGCAATATTTATAACGGGACTGATTATAATTTTATTATTGAGCAATTATTATAATTTGTCAGGAAAATTTATTAATTCAATCCCTCGAATTCGTGAACTCGTGAATCAAAATAAAATTTTAAGCATGATTTTATACATTCTTGCGACTTCTTTAGGCTGTGTATTGCTTGCTTTACCGGGGGCGGCGTTTGCTGTTGCTGCTGGGTTATTGTTTGAGCCGTTTACCGGGACTCTTTTGTGTTTAGTAGCTGCGACTCTGGGTGCGGTGCTGGCTTTCTTGGCTGTACGGTATTTTTTGCGCGACTCAGTCCGGCCTATGCTGGAAAAAAATTTGACTCTCAAAAAATTTTTACTCGATGATCCCGAACACAACGGAGCAATTTTGTTAATGATTACAAGATTAGTGCCTTTATTCCCGTATAATTTGCAGAATTTTGCTTACGGCCTGACAGATATAAAAATTTTGCTGTATACTCTTTATACATTTATATTCA
>CAJOEQ010000330.1:3335-4678 GCA_905233515.1 uncultured Synergistales bacterium | reverse complement strand
ACCTGCACAATTAAAGACTCGCTGCTGTCCCAGTTCTTAACCGCAAAATAATCAACTAAATAATAAAATGCCCACGATATTGCTAGAGCCGCAAGAATCTTCAAGAGAAAATTTTTTGTCTTCATTTATAAATCAATCTCCCATTTTCTAAAATTTATAAATTCCCGCATGTCTTCAGGAATAGGAGCAATAAATTTTTTTCCGGCTATCTCGCTTAAAGACTCGTGCAGATTGTCAGGGAATTCGAGTTCATACGCGTGCAATAATGGCCGAGTTAAATTTTTGAGTTTCTTATTTTCAGCAAAATTCCCGTATTTCCTGTCGCCTAAAATAGCGTGATTTATATAACTCATGTGAACGCGCGCTTGATGAGTCCGCCCCGTCAATAATTCAAGCCTCACAAGTGAGTATTCATTATCGCCCGCAATTTTTTCACATTGAGTCATTGCCGTGAGTCCTGAGTCTGAAACTTTCACTAAATTTTTTGCTGAATCCTTTAATAAAGGCGCGTCAATTAATAAATTTTCCTGCACATTTCCGGCAACTACAGCGAGATAAAATTTTCTGACTCTTCTTTGCTTGAATAATTCTTCAAGTGCCCGCAAAGAGTCCCCCCTTAGTGCTACTGCTAAAACTCCTGTTGTATTGCGGTCGAGTCTGTGAACTGCTGCGGCCTTTTTTGAGTTCATGACTGCCCAGACTCGAGAAATTATGCTGTCTCCGTTTTTTTCTTCAGGTTGAACGAGAATCCCCGCCGGTTTATTCAGAATTAAAACATTTTCGCCCTGAAATAAAATTTTTATTTTGCCCAGTGAAGGCCTGTGATTAATAATAATTTTTTCGCTTTTATCACTATCAAGCGGCCAAGGCACGAGAATCTCATCACCTGTCATTAAATGCAAGCCGGGCTCTTTTGCTTTCTGAGAGTTTACACGAATTAAGCCCGTTCTAATTGCTTTCATGATTTCGCCGAGATTTACCCATTTGAATATGCCCCGCAAAGTCCTATCAAGCCGCCGCCCGTCGTCATCACGAGAAATTTTTATAGAATAGCTCATGAATTTATCTCAACACCCCGCCAAAGCCTGCGATCTACAAACGATAAATAATCAGTCATTTCACTTTGAGGGTTTAACGCGTCAATTTGATTTTTCCAGAAATTTAATTTGAAGTCTAAATCATCGGCGGCACTCACAATAATTGCTTCAGGAGTCGCGGGCAAAACAGGCGATCCATATTCACGTAGTCCGTGATGACTTATAATAATATGTCCAAGCGCGCGGGTTATATTCTCGTCTAGATTTTCAAGCTCTGCAAATTTTCTGAATAAATTATAACCTAAA
>CAJOEQ010000330.1:0-3284 GCA_905233515.1 uncultured Synergistales bacterium | reverse complement strand
TCTAATTTGCCTATATCATGAATCAATGCGCCCGCTATGACTAAATCAAGATTTACGGGGATCTTGAAATTTTCGTAGTGTTTTGCTATGTCCCGCGCTGTCATTGTCATTGATACAGAGTGTTCAAGCAAGCCGTTCATATATGCATGATGTATAGAAATCGCGCCCGGCCAATTTTTGAATTTATCCCAGAGTCCATGCTTGAAAAATACCGCGAAAACAAAATCATGTAATTTTTTGTGCTTAATTTCGTCAATTAAATCTTTAAAAGTTTTCTCCAGATAATTTAAATCAATCGGCGAATGTCTTACAAAACCGAGCGGCGGATATTTTTCTTGATCAAGATAATAGACTTCAGAAAAATTATATTGCAGTAAATCACGAAATTCAGTAACTTTGCCGATGACTCCGAGACTCGAACCCTCAAATTTTAAATCGCAGTTATCAGGATCTATCGGGAATTTGTCCCCGCCTTGTAAGCTATACCATGTCGAGTCGTACCATACTTTTCCGGTGAGTTCGCCGAATTCATCGCTTAATGTTATGTCCCAGAAAGCTCTATCGTTGCGATCTTTGCGCCTTGTGAGACGAGACACAACGCCTTTTACGTTAAATTCAGAGTTAATCGGGAGCTGCTTAACTTCCCGTATATCAAGAATTTTTTTATTCATGGAAGAAATTTTTTTAGCCTTTCATGTGTAATATAAAAATTTGTATTATTATATCAGTGAGAGAAATTATAAATATATTTTCTCAAAGCTGAAATTAAATTTTTTACGAGATATTTTTTGCCGCAAATTTTCACGAAAACGAGAATTTTTACAGCTGTACTAACAAGAATTATAATTGCACGGAGAATAAATTTTTTACAGATTTTACCGCAGATTTTCACGAAAAAATATAATTTTTACTAATACATTTACTAATACAAAAAATTGAGCTAATTAATTTATTTGCAGGCATTTATAAAGATAAATTTTTTTTGCGAAAAGATTCACGGAGAAATATATAAATTTTTACACAAATTTTTTCAGGCAATATCACAGGGAAAAGCGGCATTCTCTCATAAATTATAACAAGGCAAATTTTTCACAAAAAATTTTTTACTCATTCACACGAAAAAATTCACTCATGCGCTATACTATATATTTATTTATTCAGGAGGCAAATATTAATTGATTCTTTCAGGACTCACTATTAAGAAATATATCGGACGTGAAATAATTATAGATCCTTTTGACGAGTCGCGCTTAAATCCTAATAGCTATAATTTATCGCTGCATAATGAATTATTAATTTACACGCACGATTCACTTGACATGAAACAAGATAATCCGACTCAAAAAATTTTGATTCCTCCTGAAGGTTTTATTTTACAGCCAGGCAAATTATATCTTGGCCGAACTCATGAATATACACGCACAAAAAATTTTATTCCCATGTTAGAAGGCCGCTCATCAATCGGAAGACTCGGAATTTGTATTCACGTTACAGCAGGATTCGGGGATGTGGGCTTTGCAGGTTATTGGACGCTTGAATTATTTTGTGTTCAGCCTGTTAGAATTTACGCCGGAGTCCAAATCGCGCAAATTTATTATCACACAATTTCAGAGCCCTACGAACTCTACACGAACGGCAAATATCAAAATAATCAAGATATTCAAGCAAGCATGTTATACAAAGAATTCTAAGCCCTGTTATAATTTAAATCATGAATGAACTAGGAATGATCGTAAATCTTCGCAAGCCTGAAGCCGTGAATATGGCTAAAAATTTGCTTGAGTGGGCAAATGAGAATAACTGCAGATTCTTATTACCTAAACAGGAAGCAAGCGCACTCACTACGGCAGGACTTGACGACGAAAAATGGCTTAAAACTGTAAAACTTGCTATTGTAATCGGCGGCGATGGGACTTTTTTGCGTGCTGCTAGATTCATAATGGGCACTGATATAATTTTGCACGGTATAAATCTCGGACATCTGGGCTTTTTAGCGTCAAGCAGACCCGACGGAGCTATTAAAGATTTAGAAAATATCTTGAATGACAATTTTAACGTGATTGAACGTAGAGTATTGCGCTGCGTTTTATATCATGATGATTCACAGCTCTATAAAATTTACGCCCTCAATGATATTGTCTTGAGTACAAGCTCAATAGCTAGACTCTTACATATTGAAATAAGATTCAACGACGAATTTTTTTGCGTTCTGCCTGCTGACGGTGTAATAATTTCTTCTCCTACTGGGTCAACTGCTTATGCCTTATCAGCAGGAGGGCCGATGATCCCCCCGCATGTTAATGCTATATTGCTTGCTCCTTTATGCGCTCATACTCTTTATTCAAGACCTTTAGTAGGCTCTGAAGATGACAGAATTACTCTAATAGCGCGCGGAAGTTCACGGGATTTAATGCTGCAATTAGTTTATGAAGTCTTACCGGGCGACAGAATCGAAATAAGACTCTCACGCACAAAAAAAATACGCACTGTGAATTTACCAGATAAAAATTTTCTTGATATAGTGCGTGAAAAATTAGGCTGGGGCGAATGATTATTATTAACAGCAAAATAACGAACGAGAAAAAATGCGGGTATTTCGCAAAAATCGGGCTGCTTTATCATGATTGAGTCTCTAAAAATTTCAAATATAGGCGGTATAAAATCGGCATCTCTTGAATTCTCTTCAGGCCTAAACGTCATAACAGGTGAAAGCGGTGCTGGAAAATCAAGCGTCGTGCGAGCTCTTGAGCTTTTAACGGGGAGTCGTGGCGGCGTGAAATTTATTCGTGCTGGAGAAAAACTCGGCCAAGTTGAAGCAAAATTTACTGACACAACAATAACGCGCGAGATTCTCAACACTGGAAGGAGCCGCGCAAAAGTTCAGGGAGTTATAACCGGTCTCAATGAATGCGCACAAATAGCAAGTTCACTCGTTAAAATTCAAAGTCAATTCGCCCAGATTGAATTACTAGAGAGTGATAGACAGTTAGCAATGCTTGACTCATTTTTGCCCGCGAAATTATTTGACTCGTTTCATGAAATTTTTGACCTCGCAAAAGAAAGTTCACGGGAATTGCGGACTCTCAAGAAAAAACGCGCCGAAATTGAACGCAAATACTCAAATGCACGTGAAATTTTTGACCTCGTCAAAATCGCTCAGCCTGAACAAGGACTCGAAAAAAGACTAGAAAATTTATTATCTGACATAACGCACAAAATATCAGAAATTAACCGCGCAAAAAATAGTTTGGACTCGTTGACGGGAGGACTCTCCGAAAACGGCT
>CAJOEQ010000329.1:715-2298 GCA_905233515.1 uncultured Synergistales bacterium | reverse complement strand
TTTGATTTATTTGTTGTTTCATGGCCGACTTGACTTGTTTAAAATCTGATTCGATATTGCTGGGTTGACTTTGCAAAGAGTCTCTAATTTTCTTTAAACTGTCTGCTATAACTTTATCGAGATTAGCTATAACTTTCGGGAGTGCTTGAGATAATTTTGCTGCGTCGTTAATACCTTGTCCGAGTGATTGCACGGTGCTTGAAATTTTTTTAGAGTGTTCAATCATAGATTTCTGCATAGCATTTACTGAGTCCTCTATACTTTCAGCTACAAGTATCATTATTTCAGAGTCATTATTATTAACGTCATCTGAAAAAATTCCGGTTATATAATTTATGAGAGTAATAATAACTGCGCAAATAGCCGTCCATATAGAGAGCTTTATATTTTCAAGCAAAGCCGGTAAATCTGAGTCAAAATTTTGTGCGATTCTTAAGAAAGTGCCGACTAATCCCATCATTATCAAAATTCCCGGAGTCCTGTTCGCAATATATGCCCGTTTTTCAGGTAAGAAAGCGAGCAAAATAATACATGTGAAAATCGCCGCCGTATTACTTTCTGTTAAGCAGTTAATTATTATATCCAAATTGTAATTTATATAATTCTGCATAGAGCCCGCCTTGTCTTAATAATTCGTCGTGATTGCCTGATTGAATAAAATTCCCGTTCTCAAGCACAAAAATTTTATCAGCTTCTCTCACAGTTGATAATCTATGAGCAATTATAAACGCTGTACGGCCTTTCATGGCTTGATTTATTGCGCGCTGTACCTGTCTTTCTACTGCTAAATCTAATGAGCTTGTAGCCTCGTCAAGTATTAAAATTTTCGGATCTCTTATTACTGCGCGGGCGATTGCTATACGTTGACGCTGACCACCTGAGAGAGTTACTCCCCTTTCTCCTACTTCTGAATTATATTTATCGGGTAAACTCTCAATAAATTCGCTAATATCTGCGATTTCTGCCGCTTGAATAATTTTTTGCATGTCTATATTTTCGAGTCCATAAGCTATATTAAATGCCAGACTCCCGCGCATTAGTATACATTCTTGCGGAACTATTCCGATTTGACGGCGTAAATTTTTCAGTGATAATTGCTTTATATCATAGCCATCAATAATAATTTTGCCTTCTGAAGGGTCATAGAATCTCGGTATCAAGTCAACAAGCGTTGATTTTCCTGATCCTGTAGAGCCTACAATCGCAATTTTTTCGCCTGCTTTCACGTCAAGATTTATATTATGCAAAATTTCTTGGCCGCGATTGTAATAAAAGCTGACATTTTCAAATTTTATAGCTCCTGATAATTTATGATTTATGCCTGAGCTTGAATCATTTGACTCCGCCGGAGTGTCTAACATGTCAAATATTCGTTCAGATGATGCTATACTGCGCTGTAAATTGCTCATTTGATTCATGATTGTGCGGATGGGCTGAACCATGAAAGCTATATAGCCTATGAATGAAATTAATTCGCCCGGGGTTAAATCGCCGTCGATTACGTTATGACCTCCGAACCAGAAAACTACAGCGAGCGCAAAAATTAAGAAGACTTCAATAACTCCCGCTAAAATTCCCTGAAT
>CAJOEQ010000329.1:0-615 GCA_905233515.1 uncultured Synergistales bacterium | reverse complement strand
TCTTGTGCTGTTGCGGTAATATTTGCAAGCTGTTCTTGAACGTTATGACCAGCCCGACGCAATTTTTTTGACGCAAAAGAAAGCAAGAAAGCTACAACGGGCAAAACTAGAATAATTAAACATGTCAGCCGCCAATTTATATAAATAATGAATCCGAACATGCCTAAAAACGTGAACAAATTAAATATTAAATCGACAATTGAATTTGACACGAGATTTTGCAGAGTCTCAACATCTCCTGTGATTCTGCTCATTAATTCGCCTATTCTTGACGCGTAAATTTTTTTGAGACTCATTCTTTGAATGTGATCATAGAGTTCAATTCTTAGATCCATTATTACACTTTGGCCGGCCTCGTTCATTAAATAATGCTGATAATATGTAGTAATTGCTTTGAGTCCGAATATAACTACAAGAGCCACGCAAATAATATTCAACATGAATAAATCACGAGAAAATAATACGTCATCGACAACGTTTTTAAATAAATAGGGCGGCAAAACATTTAAACTAGCTGAAAGAATCATAAATATTACAGCTAGAAAGAGTTTAGCCCAGTATTTACGCACATATTTAGAGAGTCTAAGAAAATTTTTCACGATTGACCGCCTGACA
>CAJOEQ010000328.1 GCA_905233515.1 uncultured Synergistales bacterium | reverse complement strand
TGCTGCTATGGCTTGAGCTCCCTTTATGCCCTCTGGGTGATTGTGAGTAACTTCTGCGCTAAACCTCGCGAATCTCTCTACAGTGTCTAAATCGTCAAAGTACCATGCAACAGGAGAAACTCTCATCGCTGAACCGTTACCGTAACTGTTATACGGCTTTCTGCTGTCAGAATACAGCCACCTTCTAAATTTTGAGCCGTAACCTGCACTGGGATAACGTATTCCAAATTCTTTCATTGCGTCAATTAATTCTGTCTTAAATTTAGACTCGCTTATATCGCTTCCCTTCTTAAATTGCGTTAAAGCATGAGCTACGGCCATCGTCATTACTGAGTCATCCGTAAAAGTCGAATACGGGGTCATTAACTCAAAATTTTTTGTCTTCACGTTATTGAATTCGTAAACGCTGCCTATAATGTCACCGATAACTGCGCCTAATAACATTAGACTTTCATCTCCCATAAAATATAAAATAGTGTATAATTAGTTCAGGTTAAATTTTAGGAATTTAGTACGTACTATTTCTTTATTCGCTTCTTCGTTGCAACACGATCATTTTATCACTAAAGATTCATTTAATCTACACCGTTCAAGTCAAAATCAGCACTTTCAAGCATTACAGATTAAGCAGATAAACTCTTGACAAATTTTTTAAGTATGAATATAGCAAAAATTTTTTGTAACTCTTGACATTACAGAATTATAATTCTAAAATTTTCCACGTTGCAATTGTAACAAATTTAATTACAAGATTTATTTATTAAGACAGAGGAGAAATTTATAAATGAAAATCGCAGTTGTTGCTGCAAATGGTAAAGCGGGCCGCTTAATTGTTGAAGAGGCTTTAAATCGCGGTCTTGATGTAACGGCAATAGTTCGAGGCGAAAACAAAACAAAAGCGACTCAATCACTCAAGAGAGATATTCTTGATATTAAAGCTGAAGACTTGAAAATTTTTGACGTAGTTATTGACGCATTCGGAACTTTTGAGCCTGACACTCTACACCTTCACAGTGAGACTCTAAAAGTTTTGTGCGACGCTCTGAGCAATACCCAGACTCGTTTATTGATAGTCGGAGGCGCAGGGAGTCTCTATCTCGATAAAAATCACACTCAGCAATTATATAAATCGCCCGATTTTCCGGAAAATTTTAAGCCGCTAGCAGCAGCTCAAGCAAAGGAACTTGACGAACTCAGAAAACGCAATGACGTTAAATGGACTTTCGTGAGTCCTGCCGCAGATTTCCAGCCCGATGCACCTAAAACAGGAAAATATATTCTCGCAGGTGAAGAATTTACAGTAAACTCAAAGGGTGAAAGCGTCATTAGTTATGCAGATTACGCCGCCGCTATGATCGACGAGGCAACAAAAGGGAATCACATTCAGCAAAGAATTTCACTTTTAAAGGAGTAATTATCATGAGGAAAATTTTATTAGCTTCATTCGCATTTGTGTTAATGGCATCAGCTGCTTTCGGGGCTGTCAGTGTAGGAGATATGAACGTTTATAATTTCGATGATATTAAATTGCACTCTTACGCGACTGGCGATAATATGAACGATTATTGTTACTTAGGGACTCGTTTTGATTGAGTCGACTGCTTATAAAGAAAACGTCCAAGCAATGGCCGATTATATTAAATCACTCAATAAAAATTTAGTCGGCGCGCTGTTCTCGTATCATCCTAACGGCTATAAATCTTACGGAGATATAAAAATTTACGCGACTCAGAATGCGTTAAAGAGCTGGCAAGATGGCGGAAGTGTCAGCAATTTAACAAAAAGTTTCGTTCAAGCAAGCGGCGAAAAAGTTGCTGCAGATTTACCCGATAAAGCCGAAATCATAGAAGAGGGTCAAACTCTCAAACTAGCAGGAATCGAATTTAAAATTTTGCACGAGTCAGACGGTGAAGGCTACGGAGTCGAAATTCCCGCAATTAATGCAGTTTACCGCCATATGATGGGATCAAAGACTCATAATATTTTGCCCGCAATTCCCTATATCGAGGCAGAAATTAAAGAGTTAAAAGATTATCAAGCAAAAAATTATTCACTGATTCTCACAAGTCATCACGCTCCAGAAGGCAAAAACGCAGTCAGTGAAAAAATTTCTTATCTTGAAAAAGTTTTAGAACTCGCTAAAAATTGCAAGACTCGTGAAGAATTTATCTCAGGGGTAAAGGCTGCTTTTCCTGACTATAACGGCGAGGCTTATTTACAAATGAGCGCGGGGGCTTTATTCAGCAAATAAACTAGTTTATAATTTGGGCATCGGTCAATTAAGGCCGGTGCTATTTTTTTATCGGGGGCGGTTAAAATTCAGATTTCCAGCAGATTCACTATAGCAATACATATTTTGACGTGTATAGATTATTTCAGCGGACAATTTGCTATCACTAGCGATTTTCTTTCGTCAAGCATTCAAGTTAACCCAGTTATAATAAGAAGAATTATTTTACAGTTAAGAGATGCAGACATAATTGACACATCGCGCGGACGTTCAGGCATGAAATTAGCAAAATCTCTTGAAGAAATTACATTATATGATATTTATAAGGCTGTTGACTGCGTAGAAGGCAGTTTATTTCACTTTCACGAGAACCCGAATCCTAATTGTCCGGTCGGGAAGAATATTCATTTTGCATTAGATGACTCTTTACATGAAATTCAATTTGCAATGGAGG
>CAJOEQ010000327.1 GCA_905233515.1 uncultured Synergistales bacterium | reverse complement strand
TATAGGAAATTTAGCGGGATTTCTCATAGGACGCTATATAGACAAAAAATTTATTAAGTTCTCTCACACAAATTTAAATTTTCGAGGAGTCTTGCTGGCAATTATAGGAATCGGATTTTATTATTATTTCGCGGATTCATATATTAATGAGGCAATAAAATTTTTATTTGCGTCGACTTATCGCAAGTTCATGAGATATTTTATTGAGTCATTATTTATAATTGCGATATGGCCTGCAGTGATTAAATTATGCACGAGAAAATAATATTTTTACAGCTACATTTACAGCTACAAAAATGTTAAATTTTCCTAGTTATAGCAATGATTTAAGAGTGAGGAAAATTTTTTTATGTTTATGATTTTATTGCGGGGAATTTTTCAGCGGGATATAAAAATTTTTAATAACTTATTTTGCGAAATAAGCATTAGACATTTAATTATTTCATTGCGATAATTCATGCATAAAATTTTTTACCTAACAGGAGGATTTAATAACATGATAAAAATTTTAGCGGCACTTGCAATTATTTCGTGTTTTGCTGTGAGTTCATTTGCGGAAGATTCTATTACTGATTTCACGGAAGACACGCGAGTTTTTAAGATTGACTCAAGCATTCAAGTAAAGAAAGCACATTTTCATAATCGTTATGGAATAGATTTAACAGGAGATTTATATTTACCTGCGAATTTCGACGAGTCAAAAAAATATCCCGGTATTGCAGTTGCGGGCCCCTTTGGTGCAGTTAAAGAACAAGTCTCAGGACTCTACGCTCAAGAAATGGCCAAAGCCGGTTATGTTGCACTTGCTTTTGATCCTTCATTCACAGGAGAAAGCGGCGGGGCAGTCCGTTATGTCTCATCACCTGAAATTAACACAGAAGATTTCTCGGCGGCTGTAGATTTTCTTTCAGTGCAGAAATTTATAGATCCCTCAAAAATTGGAATTATCGGCATTTGCGGATGGGGCGGGATTGCTTTAAATGCTGCTGCGTCTGACACGAGAATAAAAGCAACTGTATCATCAACTATGTATAACATGTCAAGAATCGCTGCTAATGGATATTTTGACTCAGAGAATACAGAAGAAGCCCGCTATAACGCAAAAAAGGCCATGAACGAGCAAAGAATTAAAGACTATGAGTCAGGAACTTATAAACGCGCCGGCGGAGTTGTTGATCCATTGCCTGAAGACGCGCCGCAATTCGTTAAAGATTATTACGCTTATTACAAGACTCCGAGGGGCTATCACAAGAGATCTCTAAATTCTAATGAAGGTTGGAATGTTACAGCAGGTCTTGCTCTAGTAAATATGCCTATGTTGACATGGCTTGAAGAGATTCGCTCGGCTGTCTTGATAGTTCACGGAGAAAAAGCGCACTCGAGATATATGGGTGAAGACGCTTTCAAGAGACTCAAGGGCGATAACAAGAAATTAATAATAGTTCCTGACGCGTCGCACTGTGATTTATATGACAATCTCGGAAAAATCCCGTTTAATGAGATTATCGCTTTCATGAATAATTATGTAAAATAAATATAAATTTTCAGGCCTCGTGAGATATAAATTTTTTTATTGTGAACATGAAGAAAATATTATTAATTATTATAATGCTAGCGAGTCAGGCTTCAGCAATGGAATATATAAATCTTAATGATGGCCATAAAATGCCGGTTTTAGGTTTGGGAACGTGGACTCTAAATAATTCGCAGGCCGCCGAGTCAGTTTATACAGCGATAAAAGCAGGTTACAGGCTCATTGATACAGCTAGATACTACGGCAATGAGTCCGGAGTCGGTCAGGGCGTGAGGCGGGCAATTAAAGAAGGCTTAATCAGGCGCGACGAAATTTTTATAACGAGTAAAATAATTCCCGGAATAAATGATCCTGACTCAGCAATAAACGAGTCAAATAAAACGCTGGGACTTGAATATATTGACTTAATGCTGATACATCAGCCCGGTTATAATGACGAGAAATTATATAAAGCTCTTGAACGTGGAGTAAAAGCAGGCATAATTAAATCTATAGGAATATCAAATTATTACACTCCTGAAGAATTTGAGAGAATCGCAAAAATCGCGTCAATTATTCCTGCAGTAGTTCAGAACGAGAATCACATTTTTTATCAGAATTCAGACCTGCAAAAATATTTGACTCGTTATGGGACTGTTATAGAGTCGTGGTATCCATTTGGAGGGCGGGGCAATACGCGAGAAATTTTTAACAATCAAGCTATAAAGAAAATAGCAGCCTCACACAAGAAAACTAGCGCACAAATTATATTACGCTGGCAAATTCAGGCGGGTTATATAGTTATTCCCGGGTCAAGTAATCCCGCACATATTCGCGAAAATATAGAAGTGTTTGATTTTGCGTTGAGTCCTGATGAGATGAATATAATCGCAAATTTAAATCGCAATAAAAGATTTGAGAACTGGTAAGAAATTTTTTTAGGCAGGTCATACGCGCGCGGCCTGCCTGTTGATTGAATTAATTTATTTTCTCTTGAGTGTAAGCTCCTGCAAGCCTTCAACAAGTGAAAATCCCGTAAGATCTTCGTTAAATGTTGTCCAATAAGTCCAATGCAAAGTAGAAGAATCTATCAATGTAAAAATCAATGTAGACAAAACCACTACCAGTAACTCCGCTGCCGATTACATTTTAACCTGAAAGAGTTAGCGAGTACTTATTTTTATAACTTT
>CAJOEQ010000326.1 GCA_905233515.1 uncultured Synergistales bacterium | reverse complement strand
ATAAGTTTTTACAAGCTCATCAGCTGCCATACCATGAGCAAAAACTGCCATACATGCTGCTTCGAAAGGATCGTTTATATAGCTTAGCATTGCAGTTATCATTCCTGTAAGTACATCACCACTTCCACCAGTTGACATCCCGTTATTTCCTGATGTATTAATATATGCATCACCGTTTTGTAATGTCGTAACAGTAGATGCTGATTTTAGAACTGTTATAACATTATATCTGTTAGTATAATCAAATGCTGATTTAATCATGATAACCGGCTGTAGTGTCAGAGCAAAAGCCGAGCAAAAAGTTTGGAGTGAAATGGGCTTATATGAGTCCTCATGGAAAAAAAATCACAGGCCATTAATTGCGTTAACTGGCTGTATTGCTCAGAGACTCGGCGAGCGTGCTTTAAATCGATTCCCATATGTAAGACTCGTTGCCGGCCCTCGTCATATAGGATTATTGCCGGACTCAATTGAACAAATTGTAAAGCACCCTAAATCGCGGATAAATTTATTAGATCATGACCCTAGAGAATTTCACGGACTGAATTTTGACTCTGATAATATAACTATAAAGCGCGAGAATAAATTTAAAGCATATGTAACTATTGCACATGGCTGCGATAATTTTTGCACTTACTGTATAGTGCCTTATGTGAGAGGGCGTTTTGTGTCGCGAAAACCTGACGAAATTTTTAGCGAAATCGAAATGTTAATTAATGACGGCGTGAAAGAAATAACCCTACTCGGTCAAAACGTGAACAGTTACGGCAAAGATATAAATTTAAATTTTGCTTGGCTCTTAAAAAATGTTGCGAGAATGCCCGGTATTAAACGAGTCAGATTCGTTACTTCATTGCCGCAGGATTTCACGGAAGATATTATTAACGTCATGAGCAGTGAAGAAACTATTTGCCCATCTCTGAATTTGCCTATACAGTCAGGCAGCGACAAAATTTTAAAGCTCATGAATCGCAAATATACTTATTCAGAGTATCGCGAGAAAGTTAATTTAACTCGTGAAAGAGTCCCGGGGCTGGGATTAACTACTGATTTAATAGTAGGATTCCCCGGTGAAAGTGAAAGCGATTTTGAGGACTCATTAAATGCCCTGCGAGAAATAAAATTTGATTTAGTTCACAGTGCGGCATATTCTGAACGTGAAGGAACTCCGGCGGCTGTCATGGATGGAGCTTTACCCGTTGAGTTAAGACTTGAGAGACTCACGAAATTAAATGAGATTCAAGACTCTATAACTCTTGCAATAAACGAGCAATTAACCGGCGAAATTTTTGAGATTCTTGTTGATGGGCTTGCACCTAAAGGCGATAATTTACTACAGGGGCGGACACCTAGCGACAAAGTAGTAATCTTTGAAGGGAGTCATAAACTTTTAGGGGAATTCGTGAAAGTTAAAATCACTCAGGCTGAGGCGTGGTGTCTTCACGGTGAATTAATTCAAGAATAAAATTTATATCAAGATTTTGATTTAACAATTTTGCGATCTCATTAAATATATTATCTCTCACGGAGCGCGTATTTATTATATTGCGTGCTCTGTAATTTTTTGAGCGTCTTATACGCCCGGAATTCGTCATTATCAAATATTCCGTGTATATAAGTCCCAGCAAGACTAAAATTTTTGTTTGTTATTCCTTCAGGTGAGGCCGTATTAAAATTTTTATCTGTTATGCTAAATAGTGCGCTGAAATCTTGATTATAATTATAAATTGTCCTGCCGAAATGAATTTCATAGCCTGAAATTTTTATAGAATTGTCATTTGCAAGAAAGCCGCTTATTTGACGGGTAATTTTTCCGCTGTAATCAAAACTTGTAGAAATCGGCAAAATCTCAAGAAATCCTAAAATTTGCAGACCTCCGCAGATTCCGAATATAAAGCCGTGAAAATTTTTTATTGCATTGTCGAGTCCTGACTCTTTGAGCCATTCAAGTGCTGAGAGAGTATTTTTTGCGCCCGGTAAAATTATCGCGTCAAATTTTTGCAAGTCTTTGCAGTCATTCACATAAATTAAATCTATATCGCTTTCATATTTAAATGAGTCAAAGTCCGTAAAATTTGCAATGCCGGGATATTTTATAACTCCGATATTTATATTTTTGCGTGATATATTTTTTGCGTGATAAAAATTTTGCAGAGTTAGTGAATCTTCTCCCGATAAATTAATTTCTTTCATGAAAGGCAAGACTCCTAAAACTTTTATGCCCGTATAATTCTGAGTCCATTCTACAGCGTCATTAAATAAATTTATATCGCCTCTGAACTTGTTAAATATTATGCCTTTGACTCGTTCTCTATCTTGGCCGAGTAATTCAAGAGTTCCCACTATTGACGCAAGCGAGCCGCCTCTATCTACATCACTGACAAGAATAACAGGCACATTTGCTTCACGAGCGACTCTCATGTTTACTATTTCATGAGCGTTTAAATTTATTTCTGCTGGACTCCCTGCTCCTTCTATTATGATCGCGCTAAAATTTTCATGAATATATTTGAGTGATTCCCGTATTGCTTGAATTCCTTGATTTTGTGCAAATTCGCGATAATAATTTTTTTCGGCGGGCTTGTGAAAGACTCTCCCGTTTAAGATTATTTCTGAAGATTTATCGTGTTTAGGCTTTAATAGTATAGGATTCATGAAAGTTTCAGGAGTGAGTCTTGCTGCTTGAGCCTGTAGAGCTTGAGCCGTGCTTATCTCGCAATTATCGTGAGTAACGTACGCATTATTAGACATATTTTGAGATTTGAACGGGCAAATTTTGAGTCCCATGTCAGAAAACAACCGGCATAAACCTGTAACTATAAAACTTTTCCCTGAGTCGCTTGATGTTCCTTGAATCATTATTCCATTCATGATAGATAAATATTTTATGCGCAAATTTTACCGCGTCAAGTTTTC
>CAJOEQ010000325.1 GCA_905233515.1 uncultured Synergistales bacterium | reverse complement strand
AATCGCGAATCATAGAGACAACTCGGGCAATAATAACGCAGTAAATAATATAATGCCTCAAGAATTGCAAATCGCGAATCATAGAGACAACTCGGGCAATAATAACGCAGTAAATAATATAATGCCTCAAGAATTGCAAATCGCGAATCACGTAGACAGCTCAAGCAATAACAACACAGCAAACGAGACTATTACGCGCGGCAAAAATAAAAATTTTGATATAGAATTTCAGCATGTTAATTTTACGGACGAATCCGGCCAAGAAATTTTACACGATATATCATTTACTGCACGAGAAAAGCAAATTACTATTTTAAGCGGCTCAGGCAATATCACAGCGGCAAAATTAATTTTAAGATTCTATAATATCAATCAGGGTGCTATAAAAATCGGCGGCGAAAATATAAATCAATTCTCACCTGAAAAATTAATGTCGTTATTCTCGATTTTGAGTGAAGACGTGAAATTAATAAATTCGTCAATTCTTGAAAATATCAGACTTGGCCGGAAAAATGCGAGCGATAAAGACGTGTCAAAATCAGCAGAAACCGCTAAATTAAATTTATCACGAATCCCCGACGGCTATAAACTTTCAAAACTTGAACGTCAAAAAATTTCTATTGCCCGTGCTATACTGAAAGACGCTCCGATTGTGTTAATTGACGAGAAAATAATATCTCCTGAAAACAAGCCCGCAATAACAAGCCTGATAAAGAATAAAACAGTGATAATAATTTCTCATAATTTGCACAGAATATCAGCAGACAAGGAAGTTAATTTATAATGCGCAACAAATTATTTTATACGTGCTTTTACGCGTTTTTTTACGGCGGCGTTCTCATGATAACTATAGGCTGTACATTGCCTGACATGAGAGCGGTTTATAATTTATCTGACACTTTGAGCGGGGCTTTATTGTCGTCATATTCATTCGGGAATCTTGCTTCAGGAATTATTATAGGACTCGCGGGCTTATATCTCGGGCAAAAAAAATCTATAATACTTGCTTTAATAAGCGTTCTTGCTGGGTTATTGCTGCTTATGACTACTCATGTGAAAATTTTATTATTTCTTGCTTGTGCATTAATCGGAGTAGGGCGCGGAAGTTCTATAACTTTTTCACAAAGGGGAGTCAGTATCTTATCGGGCGGGAATTCTCGAATAATAGGAATGCTGCACGCCTTTTTTGCTATGGGAGCTATTATTGCGCCGTTAATATTTTCAGTCTTGAGAGTCATTACATGGCGGGCGGGGTTAATTGTTGCGATGATTTTAGCTCTGATTGAGTTAATATTATTTATCTCGATAAAAGATTATTCGGCACTTGAGACTCTGAAAGATTCTGACTCAGACTCAGACTCAAAAAATAATAAATCGCGCAAGAGTATAGAATTCATGAAAGACTCAGGCTTTATTATAATATGCTGCTCAATGTTCTTATATTTATGCTGTGAGCAGTCAATAAGCGGCTGGCTTGTTACTTACATGAATTATAAATCAATGACTATGAATTTCAGTCTATTAATAGGCCGGTTATTTTGCGTTTGGCTTGCGAAATATATAAGTAATAAAAAAATTTTGCTGATCTCGTCAATAAGTGCTGCGATATTTTTTGCCCTCATGTTGAAGTCAGAAGGTGAAATTTTTATAGCTTTGAGTGTTGCTTGTGTAGGATTCTGTATGGCGGGAATAAGTCCGATACTTTATGCGTCATCAGCTCCATATACAAATAAATATCCTTTAGCACTGGGAATGTTATTCACGATTGGCTGCACAGGAAGTACAATAATGCCGTTTATTACAGGATTTATAGCAGATTTTTACGGATTTGACGGGGGAATGTCGGCTATACTTGTTACGTTTATATTATTAATAATTTTTGCAGTAATAAATCTCATGCGCGGAAAATAAATAAATGTAATGCAAGAGTGAAAATTTTTATTGCCATATGAACGCAAAAACACGTGAAATTTATAAATAGGAGTGATTAATAAATGAATCAAAATTGGAACTCAGAAAAATACTCGCAAAATTTCTCATTTGTGTATAAATACGGCTCTGATGTCTTAGATTTAATAGATACTGAAGGAGTCAAAAATGTAATTGATTTAGGCTGCGGGACTGGAGCATTAACAAGACAGCTCGCAGAAAAGGGCTTTAACGTTACCGGCATTGACGCTTCAGAAAATATGTTAAATCAGGCACGAGCAAATAATCCCGATATAAATTTTATACAAGCAGACGCTACAAATTTCAAACTCGGTGAAAAAGTTGACGCGATATTTTCAAATGCTGTGCTTCACTGGATAGATAAATACAAGCAGCCTTTAATGATGAAATGCGTATATAATGCTTTGAGAGACGGCGGGCAGTTCGTTTTTGAAATGGGCGGTTATGGGTGCTGTGCTATGATTCATGAAGAATTAGCTAAAAATTTTGCTGCTCATAATTATAAATATGTAATGCCTTTCTACTTCCCGACTATTGGCGAATATTCTTCACTGTTAGAGAATGCCGGTTTTACTGTTAGATATGCGATTTTATTTGACAGACCGACTAAATTAGAAGGCGACGAGGGATTATATAACTGGATTAAAATGTTCGTTAATATTCCGTTCAAGTCAGTTAATGAGTCTGATAGAGAAATAATTATATTAGATTCAGTGAATAATTTGCGCAGTAACGAGAAATTATATAATTCCGGAGTCTGGTATGCTGACTACGTGAGACTCAGAATTCGCGCCGTTAAAGAGTAAATAAAATTAAAGCAGGGCAGTTATCGCGCTGTCCTGCTGAGTAAAACTTAATCGCTTTCACATTTTTTAACTGCGTCAATGGGTTGTGCGTCTGTAAATATTAAATCAAGAATCCCCGGTGAATATCTCTCAAACATCATAGCGGGAATAAGCATACTTGCTCGGACAATTTCACGGGAGGGCGTTATATCACTGCAATTAACGTAAATTTTATAACGTATTTCGCCGTCGTTGCAGTCAAGCTCAAAATTTCCGTTTTTAAGTCCGTAATTAGCTCTGCAAATAAATTCAGCCATTGCCGCTATAGCGAGTTTACTGTCAGAATCTGCACTAATAGCATAAACTGTATAAGCATTCTCGTGAACTTGCACGAAAAAATTAATATTCTTGAGTTTCCCGCCTATATTAACGCCGAATCTAAAAATGCCGTTCTCCTCGTCAAAGCTGAAATGCCACTCATCAACAAGCAAAAAATTACGAATTTCCGCCGCAATTTCCTGTGAATAATCTTCGTCAGCAAAAGCCTTCTTTGCATTCACGCCCGCAAATAATATTATTAACGCACAAATAATTAATAAACTCGTCAAAATAGATTCCTCCTTTTATAAATAACATGCTTATATTGTAGCAGTTAATCAGGAGAAAATTTTTTATCTAGCGAGCCAGCCACCGTCGACTGCTAAAATATGGCCGTTCACGTAATTAGACGCTTGAGACGCAAGAAATACAGCAGCACCCTTTAAATCTTCAGGAGTCCCCCATCTGTCTGCGGGAATTCTCGATAAAATTTCTACGCTGCGTTTAGGATCTTTTATAAGTGCGTCAGTATTATTTGTTGCGATATATCCCGGTGCTATAGCGTTTACTTGAATATTATATTTTGCGAGTTCATTTGCCATTAATTTGGTAATTCCTGCTACTGCGCTTTTACTGGCTGTGTAACTCACGACTCTTATACCGCCCTGAAATGAAAGCATTGACGCTATATTAATAATCTTCCCGCCGCCCTGAGCTTTCATGACTCTAGCTGCTGCCTGAGACAAGAAAAATAAAGATTTCTGATTCGTGTTAATTACGTCGTCCCAGTTTTTCTCGCTGAATTCTAAAACGTCTTCACGCCTGATAATTCCTGCATTATTCACGAGAATATCAAGCCGCCCGAAAGTTTTTACAGTTGTGTCGACTAAGTCCTGAATCTTGTCTTGCTTGCTCATGTCTATATCATAATATAAAAATTTCCGGCCAAGTGATTCAATATATTGCTTAGTTTCGGGCATTTCAGCGTGTCCGGCTCCTACGACATTACAGCCTGCCTCTGCTAAACCTTCAGCAATTCCGCGCCCTATTCCTGTTCTTGCACCTGTTACGAGTGCGATTTTCCCGTCAAGATTAAATAAATTTGTCATGATAATTTTTCCTTCCTTAAATAATAAATTATTTCATGTCAGTGGGATTAATTACGTCCATATCGTCAAATTCTTGATTTTCTCCGCCCATTGCCCATATAAAAGTGTAACTTGCTGTGCCTGCTCCTGAGTGAATTGACCAAGAGGGCGAAATTACAGCGTCAAAATTTTTCATGACTATGTGCCGAGTCTCTTGTCCTTGTCCCATAAAGTGAAATACTACGTTATTATCAGGGATTTCAAAATATGTGTAAATTTCCATTCTGCGCTCATGAGTATGTGCGGGCATAGTGTTCCAAACGCTGCCGGACTCAAGTTGAGTTAATCCCATTGAGAGCTGACAAGTTTTTAATACATCAGGGTGAATGAATTGATTAATAACGCGTTTATTTGACGTTGCAGGATCACCGAGCGGCCTTTTTGCGGCATCAGAAAGTTTTATTAATTTAGTCTCGTAACTTGTATGAGCAGGAGCAGAGACCATATAAAATTTT
>CAJOEQ010000324.1 GCA_905233515.1 uncultured Synergistales bacterium | reverse complement strand
TATAGCACATTTTCCAGTTTATTATTTAGGCTTTCACAACTTAGACGAGAACGGAGAAATCATAATCGGCCCGACTTCTCAATCAGTAAATTTTGACAAAGTTAGAATTAATCACTATTTCACTAAATCAAGACAGGAACATGACGCAAAAATCAAACGCGGCGATGTAGCGTCAAAAAATGGAGAAAAATATACGAAAACTTTTAATCATCATGATAGAAATGAGGTACTTGACACTGAAATTTTATCGAATATTTAAACGCATAATAAAAGCAGGTCAACCCTTTAGAGCTAACCTGCTTAAAAAATTTTAATTCTTGCTTGAGCTTAAAGCCTCATCTCTTGCTTCAGGGCGTAAAATCCAGCTACCCCAGTCAAATCTAATTAAGCCGCTCACTATATATAATGCAAATAAGAACAACGGCGCGGAACTCTTCAAAAATATAAATGACAGCACTAACAATGAAATCAAGAGCAAACATTTTTTCTTGTCAGCTGTTTTTTTCGTCAATTTTTTCATGTTAGCATATGGAATACTTGAGATCATCAACAAGCCCACGCAGAATAACATCACAGCCATAGCCCACGCCGCCGGTAATTTAACGCCAGCAATAATAAACGACGCAGCAAATAACCCGCCTGCAGGACAAGGCAGCCCCTGAAAAGGTCCGGGAACGTGTACAATGTTAAATCTTGCAAGCCTCAAAGCCACGCACAAAGAAAAGAAACACGCTGTAACAGCACCGATTAAAAATAAATTTCTGACTGAAGACTGATAAATTAATATCGCCGGAGCAACTCCGAAACTTACTAAATCGGCTAAACTGTCAAATTCAAGTCCGAACTGTGAACCGCCGCCGAGCATTCTTGCAACTTTTCCGTCAAAACCGTCAAACAAGACCGCAAAAAATATCATCCACGCAGCTGGAACGAGTCTCCCGTGTAATACAAGCATTATAGAGAATACCCCGCATAATAAATTCCCGCTCGTTACCATGTTCGGGGCGATTTGTTTAAATTCTATTTGTTTATGATTCCTAATGCTGCCTAATCTTCGTCTCATGTGTAAAAAATTTTTCATTTATTCTGCTTTCACTCCTATACAAGTTATTCCGGCTTTAACTTTATCGCCGATTTTAATGCGCAATACTGTATCACGAGGTAAATATACGTCAACCCTTGAGCCTAATTTTATCATTCCATAACGCTGACCGGCCTCGAGAATGTCCCCGCGCTTGAGCCTGCACACTATACGCCTTGCAATTAATCCCGCAATCTGAGTCATCATGACCGGCCCCCATTGAGTCGAGAGTCCTATAAAATTTCGTTCGTTGATTTCGCTTGCTTTAGGTGAGAATGCCGCAATTTTTCGCCCCGGTATATATTCTATAAAATCAACTCGTCCAGTACACGGAGCGCGATTCACATGAACGCTGAAAACATTCATGAACACGCCGATTTTAAGAGCTTGACCCGTAAAAGCATGTTCAGACTCGCATATTTCTATAATTTTGCCGTCAGCTGGTGAGAAAAAATAACCGTCCTTATAATCTGCTGTTCTTTCTGGATCTCTGAAAAAATAAATCACGAAACATGCAAGAATCGCAATAATTAACGCCGGAATCCATGAAATAAAAGCAAATGCACCCGCACAAAGTACTAAAAATGTTATTAAAGGCACGCCGTCTCTTGCTATTCTCATAATAAATTATTCTCCGTTATTATTATCATCAAATGGGAGAGTCCCCGTTGATTCTTCAGGCTTTAAAATTTCTTCGCTGTCAACATCAGGAGCTTTAATAATACTGCAATCAGCCACCGAGTCGCCCTCATTGAGTTTCACAATAATAGCCCCTGTTGCCTGCCTGCTGAGTTCGCGAATATCTTTTATATTAATTCGAATCATCATACCTTTTGCGGTCATTAATAATAATTCGTCATCATCTTTAACGGCCACGCTTGCAGCAATATCGCCGGTTTTCTCGTTGAGATTCATTATTTTAGTTCCCATTCCGCCGCGATTATGATTATTGAAATCGTCAAAATCTACTCGCTTCCCGCGTCCTTGATCGCAAATAACGAGCATTCTTTTATCAGGAGAAACTACATCACAGCTTAAAATTTTATCGCCTTCTCTGAGAGTCATTGCTTTAACGCCTCTTGCTGCTCGTCCCATAGATCTAAATTGCTGTTCTGAAACTTTCAGTTACTATTAATAAATCATTATCGCCCGAAGTTAATACGACTTGTGCAATCTCGTCGCCCTCATCAAGATTAATTATTTTCTTGGGTCTGTAACTGTAGCCTATATCATCAAAAGCTACTCTTTTTGCGACTCCTTTTACAGTTATGAAAAATGCATATTTCCAGCCGCTTTTATCGTCGTCAGCAACTTTTACAATTTTCTCATTTTCGAGTAACTGCAAAATTTTAGCGACCGGCTTCCCTTTTCCTGATTTAGTCTCGGGAACTTCATGACCTCTAATTGAAGTTATGCGGCCTAAATTAGTAAAGAAAAATAAATCTCTGTGAGTATGAGTTACACAAACCTGCGAAATACTGTCATCATCTTGAATATTTGCGCCCTTGCGACCCTTCCCGCCTCGTGCCTGAAGTTTATAGAATTCTATAGGCTGGCGTTTTATGAATCCGTCCTGTGAGAGAGTTATTACAATTTCTTCTTGAGGGATAATATCTTCGTCAGTAACTTCCTGATAATCCGTGATAATTTCAGTGCGGCGTTTATCTCCGAATCGTGATGCAATTTCTTTGAGTTCTGAACTTATTACGCCGTCAAGAATTTTTTTGCTTGATAAAATACTTTCATATGAGGCAATATCGGCTAAAATTTTTGTTTGTTCCTCGTCGAGTCTGCCTCGTTCTAAGCCCGTGAGTCTCTGTAATCTCATATCAAGAATAGCCTGTGCTTGAGTATCAGAAAAATTTAACTCTGATTGTAAAGCTGTTTTTGCCTCACTTGCTGAGTTATTGCCGCGTATAATTTTTATTACCTGTTCGATATTCTCAAGTGCTTTCTTGAGTCCCTCGATAACGTGTTCGCGCGCCTGTGCTTGTTTGAGCCTGAATTCTGTACGTCGTCTAACTACATCACGGCGATAATTAATATATATGCTCAACATTTTTTGCAGAGGCAGTATAACAGGGTGTTTATCGACTAAAGCAAGATTAATGACTCCGAATGTAGTTTGTAATTGAGTGTGTTTATAGAATTGCCGCATTATTAAATCTGGGTCAGTGTCTCGTGAAAGCTCTAGAACGATTCTAAGGCCGTCCCTGTCTGACTCGTCGCGGATTTCTGTAACACCTTCTATATTTTTTTCCTGAACAGCTGCTACCATATTTTCAAGTAATGCAGTCTTATTTACTGTATA
>CAJOEQ010000323.1:2005-3638 GCA_905233515.1 uncultured Synergistales bacterium | reverse complement strand
CGAAAAAATTTTATTATATTGCTCCTGTTCTAGTTATATTTGCGGTTATGACACTTTGCGGGCTTATACTTGGCATAAAAACGAGTTCACACGCAAAAATTGACGATAAATTTATACGAGTCAAGCCTAATAAATCTTATAAAAATTTGCAAGTTATAATAATTCTCATAGCGATTATATTAATTATTTCAGGAGTCATTAATGACAGCACGCGTGATGTATTATATAAAGCTATAAATATTTGTTCTGAGTGTATAGGACTGGGATAATGAGACGTAAAATTATACAACTTTACAGCGCGTTATTATTCAATGCTCATTTAAGGGGATTCATTGACGGCGAAATTTATAGAGGCAATATAAAATTTTTGTGCGTTCCCGGGTTAAATTGCTATTCATGCCCCGGAGCTGTTGGAGCTTGTCCCTTAGGAGCTTTACAGAATGCGCTAATTTCAGCAAATCACAAAATAGGCTGGTATATACTGGGAATAATTGCGCTTTACGGTGTTATACTTGGCCGGAGTATATGCGGGTGGCTTTGTCCGGTCGGCTTAATTCAAGAATTGCTGCATAAGATTCCCACTTATAAAATTAACAAATCAAGATTTACGCGTTTACTTTCATATTTGAAATATATAATTTTAGCAGTGCTAGTTATAATTATGCCTTTATTTTACGCGATTTATTATGATATGCCGCTGCCGAGTTTCTGCAAATATATTTGTCCGGCGGGGACTCTGGGAGCTGTGAGCTTGCTTGCTAATCCAGTGAATAATAATTTGTTTAGCATGTTAGGTCTATTTTTCACGAGCAAATTTGTAATCATGATAATTTTTGCGCTGGCGTGTATATTTTGCTATAGAACTTTTTGCAGGTTTATATGTCCATTAGGTGCGCTTTATGGCATGTTCAATAAATTTAATATAATCGGCGTGAAAGTCAATAATTCATGCGTTAATTGCGGTGCCTGCGTGAAATCTTGCAAAATGGACGTTCGTTTTATCGGTGATCATGAGTGCATTAACTGCGGAGAATGCGCTAAAATCTGCCCTCACAAAGCAATATCATTTAAATTCGGGAATTATGAGCCTACAAAAATTTTTAATCGCGCTTTATGTTGTCTTGCTGTGATTGTATTATGCTTGAGTCTAATTTTCTTTAACGCTCAAAAAATTAATAAAAATATTTCACTCGGTCATGAAGTCGGGCAAAAATTAGAGAATTTCACTATAAAATGCCTTGATGACAGCGAATTTAATTTATATGACAATCTCGGCAAAATAATAATTATAAATTTATGGGCTACTTATTGCGCGCCTTGTGTGAAAGAATTGCCGTATTTTGACTCATTTTATAGAGAACATGAAAATATTGTAATTCTTGCTGTTCACTCATCACTAGTAACTGAAGATCCGGCGGAATTTCTGGCAAAAAAAGATTTCGCTATAAAATTTGCAGTAGACTCAGAAAATGATTTAATATGGCAAATCGTAGGAGGCTCGGCGACATTGCCGCAAACTGTGATAATCAATAAAGAGGGAGAAATTATTTATAATCAGATAGGCTCTGTAACTCCTGAAATCTTAGCAGCTTTATACGAGAAGGCAAATTTATAATAAATTATCTTTATTGAG
>CAJOEQ010000323.1:848-1860 GCA_905233515.1 uncultured Synergistales bacterium | reverse complement strand
CTATTAAATCACGAGGCTTTATTACTTTCCAGCCGCCCGGGTCAACGTCATCACACCTGACTAGCCATTTAAGAAATAAAAATAGTCTTTTACACGCGCTGCCGTCCTTAGGTGAAGTAACTAGAGAAAATGAGCCGTCTTTCTTGTTTTGTGAGAGTTTACCCGAAAAAATATCAAGTGCCGAGAATAAATTATTATTTGAATCTTTCAGGCATTCACGCAAAAAATTTTCAAGCGAGTCATATTGCTTTATGATATTTGCTATATTATTCAATAAATTATTTATATCTTCTGAAGTCGTAAATCTGTGCTTAAAAGAGTCAGGCACTATATTATAAATTTTATTATCGAGTAAAAATTTTCGCGGTGATTCAGTCAAGCAGGACAAAATTTTATCTACACTTTTCATGATTTGAGCGACCCGCCCATAAGCTAACGACGACGCTATTAATCCTACAATTTCTAAATCGCGGATATCTTTATAATTATATAGAAAATATAAAGGGTCAGGATTAATTAATTCCCGGCGTGAATAGACATAATATAAACCTTCAAGAAAAGCTCTTAATTCTTCAGTGTTAAGCATGATAATTATTAAAACAGGGAAGTATTTTTTACTCCCCTGAAAAATTTTCGCGTTTTAACGTGCAGATAATTCGCGGTCAACAAGATAAATGCTGTGCTTGTCTCCGCCTAAGAACTCGATTTTATTGACTATGCTGCTTGTGTTGTCTTCTTCTTCCATTTGCTCATCGACGAACCATTTTAGCATTGACTGAGTCGCATAATCTTTCTCAGAAACGGCCAAGTCCACGAGTTTATAAATTCTTGAAGTTACGTACTGTTCATGAGCGTATGAAGTCTTGAAAGCGTCTAATGCGTCATTATATGACTCTTTAGGTTTTGCGATTTCAGGAATAATTACACGTTCGCCGCGCTGATAAAGATAATCAATAAATTTTTCTGCGTGTTCGATTTCTTCTTTATACTGTTTTCGCATCCAATGAGCCAT
>CAJOEQ010000323.1:0-837 GCA_905233515.1 uncultured Synergistales bacterium | reverse complement strand
GACATAGCCAAATATATATAAGCTGAGTCAAATTCTGCTTTTATTTGCTCGTTAATAGCGTCTCTCATTGCCTGAGAAATTTTCAAAGTTTATAACCTCTTTCTGAAAAATTAGGCTTCTGCCTTCCATAAGCCGTGCTTATTGCAATATTCCCGCATAGTTACTCCCGGTTTTGCGCAGGCGAATTCAGCGGCTGGCTCTTCACCTGGTTTCAAGAAACATCTTGCGACTCTATCGCCTGAAATTATCTCGACCCACTCAATATAATGATCTTCCTGCATAGGATGAGCGACACTGCCGACTTTAACTTTTTTGTCGTCGAGAACTGGGACGTGTTTTTCCTGAGCCGCGTCTGTTGTATTCTCGCTTAAAAGTTTCATGGGTTCGCCGCAGCATGAAAGAGTCCCTTTGCCTGCATGCATGACTTCAACGATATTGCCGCATTTTGCGCACTTAAAGACGTTAAATTTTTCCATTATAGAATTACCCTCCGTAAAAATTTTTTTGTTAGAATTATAATAAACTTTTTGCGAGATTTTAAACACGAAGGAATTACGCAATTATATAAATTTTATTTCGTGATTATCATGAATTAATCAAGAAATTTTATTTTGACGAGAATAATATTATATTTGTGCTATGCAATAAATTAATTTTGTGAAGGAGATTAGCGGCTATCATGGAAAATAAATCAAGAGCCTTTATTTTAACAGAGATTTTAACGGGTATGATGTTGCAGGCCGGTTTTATTATAATTTTGTGCGGGGCGTTCTATATGACGATAAATTTTTATACAAGAACTACGAAAATTTTAGCAGCTCGTGAGAAGGGGCAGCG
>CAJOEQ010000322.1 GCA_905233515.1 uncultured Synergistales bacterium | reverse complement strand
TTTAATACATATCTGGTAATTCTTTAATATTCTGTCAGAGTCCTTTAATTTATCGTGCTTATCTTGAAGCAAATCAGTAAATTTTTCATAGTCCGAGCCGGGAGCTTTTAATTTAATTCTAAAATATTTAGATGTCTCATAGCCTGTATTATATAGAAGTCCGTCAATTGTGCCCGCAATATCATGATCATCATTAAAATTTTTTGCGCAATCCTGCAAAGCCTTCAAAAAAATCATTATAGTTGTTAGTCTCTGCTGGCCGTCAATTACAATATATTCATTATCTAATAAATATGAGTTCTCATCAGATTCTACATATACCATAGTGCCGAGAAAATGCGTTTTGCTTTTACCAGATGTGAGAATCCTGTCAATATCATCAAGCAATGTTTTGCACTGCTCTTCGTCCCAGCTGTAATTGCGTTGATAGACCGGAATTCTGAAAAGTGTTCCTTCAGGTTGAATAACTTTACCGACTAATAATATGGGTTCAGCTTTCATAATTTATAAATTCACTCTCTCATGCTTGAATTTGCATAAAAATTATATTTGCCATGATTATAACAAAATTTTATTTACTCATTCAGTGGAAGTTATAACAATCTGAAATCGCGACTTTTTCACGCTGAATCTAGTAAATAATGAATCTATAAATTTCATGATATTTTTTGCGTTGAGTCCCATATCTAAATATATTCCCTCACGTATTTGCTTGTGAGTCTTTAAAAGTTTTATATCACTTGATATATAGATTCTCCCGTCTTCAGTGAAAGAAAACCCCTCACGCGCAATTTTCCCAAGCATGGCCGGCTTCTCTTTATCTAGTAATTTCACGACTTCAAATAACATTAACGCGTAATTATTTTGCTTATAAGTCTTGTTATCAAATATAAACGAGTCTAAATTTTTCCCATTAACTTTTTCGGCGGCATTATTTAGAGAAATTTTCATCAATTTTTCAGGAGTATTAACAATTTTAGCGGGTTCGATTTCTATAATTTTTTCAGGAGTGAATCTCTTGACTAAAATTTTTGCGAGCCTCCGGCCCCGTGCAATAATTTCTACAGTTGTCCATTTATCTTTATTAATAACATCAGAATTTAATATAACTGTCTTGGAACGTGAAAATATTAATTTTTTGTCCAGAAAATTTTTATTAGCTAATTCCGCATTATAGCCCGTTAAAGTCAAATTCCCTAGAGTATGCAGTAATAATTTATGCTCTTCACCTGAAATAATATTTTGCCATTCAGGAGTGAGACTCTGCGGCATTATATGCTCAATTGTTAAATTATCTGTGCTTAAAATTTCTTTCGAGTCCCTTGCATAAATTCGTATCTGAAT
The DNA here is from genome assembly GCA_905233515.1 of uncultured Synergistales bacterium. Classification (GTDB taxonomy): domain Bacteria; phylum Synergistota; class Synergistia; order Synergistales; family Aminobacteriaceae; genus JAFUXM01. Next base: position 1,618 of record CAJOEQ010000322.1, on the reverse strand, counting down.
AAAGATTATTGCTGATTAGTGAGCTTGCAAAATCTAAATCATCAGGAATAACAAGAGATTTATAAATTGACTCATAATAATTTGATTTATCATCTTTAAAAGCGCGAATGTATAAACCGGGCAATTTTTTATCGGGCAATTTGCAAATAACACAGCGCAGGACATAACAAAATATTAATCTCACAGTCTTAGAAAGAGTCTTAGAGTCAATAATATTTTCCTGATAATCTTCTAAAACATGCAATAAAAACGGGTATGAATTTATTTGCTTGAGAGTCCTTAAATCATCAAGAAATTTTTTGACTTCAACGGGGTATTTTTTGCAGGAATCACTATTTATGAATGATTTATATATTTCTGATAAGTGCTCTAATTCCGCTATAAAATCAAGACGAGCTAAATTTTTTGATTCGAACACTTTTATAAATCTATTATATAAATTTTCCTTACTGACTTCATTTTGAGTAGTGAACGTTATATAATGCCCGAAAAAAATATTTAGATTCTCTTGAGTCTCCAAATTGCGCGCGATATTCTGCCAAATATTAAAAACTTTTTCCTGATTTTCGCTTGACTCATTCATTAATAAAAAATTTCGTATTAAGTCAACTTGTGAGAGACTCAAGCCTGTAGAATTAAGGCTCTCAAAAATTTTTTGCTGATTTTCGCCCTCGTCAAGTTCGATTTTAATGACTCTGATTTGATTCAAAGCCTGGAAAATTTTATCTCGGTCAATGCCTGACTCAAGCCATTTATTAACTCGTTCGAGACAAATTTTATAGTTCTGAATGAGTCTAATATTTTCATTATCGCGTGAATCGTCAATAATATTTTTTTCGCTGTCTTGTAAGGCATTCAATAAAATTTTTATAGTTTTTATTCGCTGCTGACCGTCAATAATTATATATTCATTCTCGCTTGTTTTAGCAAATACTATAAAGCCTAAAAAAATTTCTTGACCTGAATCTATAATTCTTGCAAAGTCATCAAGAAAACGCGTTATTTTTCCCTCGTCCCAGTTATAACTACGCTGATATATGGGAATTCTTAAATTTTCGCTTGAGTTTATAATATCTGCAACGAGCCTTAACGAGTCAGCTTTCATGATAAAAATTTTCTCCTGAATAATAAAATTTTAAGCATTCACGATTATAGCATGTCAGAATCGCCGCAAATTAAAAAATTGCCTCCCATTATAAAACGAGAGGCCGCTATATTTATTTATTCAATTGTTGATTTATAAAGCGCGTTAATTGCCTTCTTTATAAAACGAGAATCCGCTATTTATTTATTTATTCAATAATTGCTTTATACAGTGCGTTAATTGCCTTCTTATAATCAGAATCATCAACGCCGATAATTATATTTAATTCGTCGGAGCCTTGATCTATCATTCTTATATTTATGCCAGCCGACGCAAGAGAAGCAAAAATTTTCGCAGCTATTCCCTTAGTTCCTGCCATGCCTGCACCGACTACAGCAATTACAGCTAAATTTTTCTCAATCGTTATAAAATCCGGTGCAAGTTCGTTTTTAATTTCGCGCAAAATATTCTCACGTTGAGAGTCAAATAAATCAGAATTCACTATTACTGAAATTGTGTCGATTCCTGTCGGGC
>CAJOEQ010000321.1 GCA_905233515.1 uncultured Synergistales bacterium | reverse complement strand
CTGGCAGCAAGTTATAATAAAAATTATGAAACTCGCAAATTTAGATAAAATACGCGCTTTCACAAAACGTAATCCTAAAGCATGGGCGCGAAAATACGGAGGCCATATCATTGGCTATTACATGGAGTGTGATTTAAATGAAATTAAAATTTGACTTACAATTTTTCGGCGGCGGTGGCAGTAGTACTTACAGAGTTCCCATTAAAGACCCTCCACCTGATGAATTAGTAAATTTACGACAAGGAATATATAATAAACTTATGCCCGGACTTAACAGTTTTAACACTGAGAACTGGAACAAAGCACAGCAAATCACAGATAACGCTCTCAACCAAATAGGAAATCTAAGCGGCAAAATTCCCGGACAGCTTGATAAAGCTAATTCACTTGTTGATAGTTTATTCGGCGTGCTTCAATCCGGCGAAATTCCTAGCTCAATAACTGACAAACTTAATGCTGGAGTTACTAAGGATTTACAAAGCTCAATGGGCAGCATGTTAAATAATCTCTCTAAGCGTGGAGTTCTCAACAGCTCTATTACTTCACAAGGCACTAGCAGATTAGGACAACAGGCGGCAGACGCTTTCAATAAAAATTATCTCAACGCTTTTAACTCTGTAGTCAACGGATATGGGAGTGCTATATCAGGTGCGCAGGGCAATACTTCAGCACTACTACAAAGTATAAGCGCAATGAGCGGGCTTCCTTCTGCGGCGTTCTCAGGTGCTTATGCGGGTTTAATGCCAGCTTATAATTTCTGGAAGGACTGGCAGAATAGTTATGACGGCTCGCAGCAATATGATACAGTCGTAGAACAGGGCGGAAGCAGCTGCATTACTGGTGATACACTCGTAACTCTTGAAGATGGACGCGAAATTCCAGTAAGTGAACTCAAAGACGACGATAAAATTATGGCTTGGGATTTTGAGAATGGCTGTGTTACTTCAACTCCTTTGACGGCACTATTCAAGAAAAATTTTGATGAGCCGCTTGATATTATCAGAGTTGAATTTGATGACGGCTCTAGCATTGGCATTATTTATGAGCATTTATTCTTTGATGTCGGCGAAAATAAATTTGTCGCAATTAATTCTGATAGTCAGGAGTTTATCGGGCATTTATTCGCTAAAGTCGATAAGGACGGCTATATTAATCCCGTCAAAGTCATGAAAATTTTTAAAGACGGCCTGACAACAGAAACTTACGCGCCGCAGTGTCTAGGACATTTGAATTTCTTAGCTAATGGGCTTATCTCAGCAAATGACGGGCAGCTCGGACTGTGTAATAGATTTGATTTTGACTTTTACAGAATGTGCTACGACAAAGAGAAAAAAGAAGCTGACTTGCTCAAATATGGAAAATTAGATTATGACAGCCTGAAAGATTTAGTCTCTGAAGATTTCTTCTACAAAAATCACGGCGATGAATTTTCTGTTGCATTCGGTAAGGGATTAATTACTCTTGAGCAGTTAAGAGCGTATCTTGAAAAATTTGCAAATTATTTTATGCATATATAAATAGGAAGGAACTTTGCAAAAATGGCAGTACATTACGTAAATAATAATAATGACTGGTTAAGCACACTCGGCAAATTAGCGGCTTTCCCGGCATGGAATGGCTCACTCCGCTGGGAATGGGCATGAACGGCATTAATTCAGCACTGAAGGGCGACGCTATGGGAGCTGTTGCAAGTACTATTTCAGGAATGAAAGACGCAGGCTGGATTAAGGGTGTTAATGACACTACAGCTACAGATGTCGCGAAAAATCCATTTAATAACGGCTGGCAATCATTTTACAAGAGAGGTTATGACTCATGGCTACTATAGTAACTCAAAAGCAGCCTTCATGGCAGGTACAATTAGCAACAAGTATTCTCGCTCCGTTAGTAGGAAATTTTATTAACAAAGCAATCGAACGCTCCGAGAATGCTTATAATAATAAACGACTTCAGGCAGCACTCGCTGAAAATAATCCACCTCAGCCAGAACCGCAAGTAAATATTTTAGGAATGAGTAATCAACCGCAATTAATGCAACAACCAACTAATGGCTGGGAAGCAGCAGCTAGACAGGGTATGAACGCGCTTGCTGATTTCGATATGAACACAGCAAATCTAGCAAGCCCTATGGCAACTACACAGCCCACTCCAGCAAGAATTCCGACTGGTGCAGATATGCAAGCAGCATTAATTAGGAATGCAGGACATGCGCCACTACCTACTCTTCAAGCACAATTTAATCCGTATATTCAAGCTCAAGAAGCAGCGAGAATGGAGCAGCGCAGAAAAGAAGCAGGAGAAGCCATTGCAAATGCAAGTCCTGACAACAGATTAGCTGAATTATGGCGTTATTATTCACAGGGATTAATCCCATTTGAGGCAGTAACAGGCGGAGACGCTCAAGAACGCGCAAGATGGCCGCAGGCTTACAATCTCGATACAGGTGGACAATTAATTCAAGGTAATAGAAATCCTGTTACAGGCGAATATACACCACAAATCACTACTAACAGAACACTCACGCCGCAACAAGTAGCACAAAATCAGCAATGGGAACGAACATTCCAAGAAGGCCAAAGACAATTTAACGAAACGCTGAATTACAATCGCGACACACGAGATTTAACGCGTCAAGATAATCAACAGCCTAGATATACAAATTTATGGACGGACGAAAACGGCCTTGTATGGCAAATAGACCAGTATGGCAATATAAGACCAGCCTTAGGAAATGACGGGAAGCAATTACGCGGTATGCCTCCTAATATTTCTCAAAATGGCAAGGGAGCAAATCAGGCTGGCTCTCTCTCAAAAATTGATGA
>CAJOEQ010000320.1:1852-2303 GCA_905233515.1 uncultured Synergistales bacterium | reverse complement strand
ATCTCTCGAAAATGTTCGGCAAATCTTTTTCTGATATTCCGATTCCTGTATCGCTGATTTCTATAATTGCGTTATTATTTTCTCGGTATAACTTGCAGGCAACCCGCCCGCCCGAATTTGTGTATCTATGAGCATTTGAAAGCAAATTATCTATAACATGTCTAAAGCTGTCTATATCAATTTCACATGAGATATTTTCTTCTAAGTCGCTTAAAAAATTTATTCCTGATTTCTCGAATAGAGGCGCAAAACTTTCTATAACAGGCTCAAGAAATTTTTTCATGTTCACAATTTCCGTGTGAATCGCCAGAGTCTCACCTTCTAAGCGCGTCAAAGTCTCTACATTTCCTATTAAGCCGCTGAGTCTCTGCATTTCACTCACACAAAGATTTAATCTTTCAGGAGTCGCGTCAAGAATCCCGTCAGAAATTGCCTCGATTTGAGTCATTAC
>CAJOEQ010000320.1:0-1661 GCA_905233515.1 uncultured Synergistales bacterium | reverse complement strand
CTGCTGAGTCTACCTGCAACAATATAGCCAACCCCGCAAGCTGCTAGAATCATTATAAATGCTCCTGCCAAAGTATAGCGGGTCAAATAACTTATAAATGAGGCCTCATAACGTCCTGAAGGAATTCGCCGCACAATTTCAAGACTGCCTATAATTTTATTATTTGAATCAAGATTTACTGTGAAACTTTCTAACTCTCTTTCACGGTCATTATTCTTATTATTGCGAGAGTCTAAATTTTCCTGTATTACTGCTCGATTTGAGCGAATTTCAGGCACTCTCGGAGGCATGGGACGCAATGTAAAAATTTCTCGGCCTTCTGAGTCTTTCAGCGTGATAATCATTCCGAACCATTGCGGGGCTGGGTGTAAAATGTCCATTACTCGGCGGCGTTTCCAGATTCCTCCCTCTTCATTGTAGAGTTTGATTAATGACTCGCTTAAATTCTCTAAATCTGCACGTCGTCTATCAATCTGATAATCTCTGAAGGCGTTTGCGCTGAGTCTGACTCCTAAATAAGGCACAACAACACCGCTTAATACAGCAAGCAAGACATAAAGCAGCAAAAAATGTGAACGCAGTGATTTATTTCTCATCGTCGAGTCTATAACCGAATCCGTAAATAGTTTTGATCCAGCCGTTTTCGTGGCCTTTCTCTGCTAATTTCTTGCGCAAATTTTTTATATACGTGTCAATAGTCCTGTCAAAGCCGTCATAATCATCACCGAGTGCCGAGCGTATTATTTCCTCACGTGACCAAGTCCGCACAGGTTTTGAAGCAAGAGTCGAGAAAATCAAGAACTCGCTTTTAGTTACAGGAATCACGACTCCATCTTTACGGATTTCTACTCGTTCGGGGTCAATTTCGATTCTGCCGTCTGCACAAGTTCCTGACGCTAAATTATCGCGGATTTCTCGGCCTTCTCTAGGTCTTAACTGTGCACGGATTCGAGCCATTAAAACGCGCGGACTGAAGGGCTTTGCTACATAGTCATTTGCTCCTAAGTCAAGACCTGATACAACATCGGACTCGCTGCTCTTGGCCGTGAGCATTATTACAGGTGTATTTGATTTCTCGCGGATTCTCCTGCAAACTTCTTCACCGCTCAATTTAGGCAGCATTAAATCAAGAACTACTAAATCAGGCTGTTCACTCTCAAATAATTTCAAAGCCTCGACTCCGTCAAATGCGCAAATAGTTTCGAGTCCCTCGCGTTTTGCATAAGCACTTACGACTTCAGAAATAGATTTCTCATCTTCAACGATTAAAATTTTCATGCTAAATAAATTACTCCTTCATAAAATTTTCATTTATAATTCATACGACGCTCATATTTTATTGTTATTCTATCAGCGTTGAAAGATTAATATAAATAAGGAGGTTCAAAAAATGAAACGTACTCTAGCAATAATTTTAGCAGTAATAGCAGTAAGCAGTGTATTATTTATAGCTGAGTCTGCAAATGCTAAAGAGTCTGCAATGACAGCTCTAACTGGTAATAACGACAAAACGAACGCAGCATCTCGTTCAGTTATTAACAGTCCTAGACCGCCCGCTCCGAGATTTGCACCCGGCCCGCGCCCAATGCCTGCACCTGGTCCGAGATTCGCACCCGGTCCGCGTCCTATGCCTGCACCTGGTCCGAGATTTGCACCCGGTC
>CAJOEQ010000319.1 GCA_905233515.1 uncultured Synergistales bacterium | reverse complement strand
CATGGCATTTTGTAACGTCAATTGCTGTAATTTGATTATTCCAGAAGTTAAGGTTTTGCAGCAAGGGACAATTTTCAGGACTCAAAACCTGTAAATTATTATCGTTGCAATCAAGCTCCCTCAAATTAGGGCAATTACTAACATTCAAGCTAGAAATTTTGTTATTCCCGACGTGAAGTTGTAATAAAGCCGGGCATTGACTCACGTCTAACTCACTAAGATTATCATTAAATAAATATAATTGTGTCAAATTCGGTTTGCTGCCAAGATTTAAACTTGAGAGATTCGGATTATTCCCGCAGTGAAATTCTTGCAATTCAGTACACTGGCTCAGGTCAACAACTTTTAAATCATTGCTGTGCAGGCCTATTTTTTCAATTTTTGTATTAATACCATTTAGCTCTGTGATTGAATTATTGTCCGCCCAAAGATATAACAGACTTGTGAAATACTCAATCCCCTTCAGTGAAGACACGCCTAAGCCCTCAATATTAATAGTGTCTGTTCCGGCGATTTCGTAATCGTCTAATACTCTGTTATGATTCCAGTCTGAATTATTTAGCACTGCCTGCCTGAAAATCTCATCAGGAAAGTTACTCGAATTAATAACAACATCGGCCAGCGCAAAAGAAGTGAAGTTTACTATGAGAAGAATTGCGCACAATAAAGCGTTAAAAAATTTTTTCATGCATAAACACTTCCTTATTGAGTAAATTATTTAATTGTGATTATTAAATTATACATGAATTAAATAATTTTTCCTGCTCTTGATACAGTTTTCACGGTGAAATCTATATTTTTGCCTGAAAGGGTCAAAGCCTCGTAGTCAAAGCCTCGTTAATCATTCTTTCAAGACCACCACAGCAAGGAACTTCCATTCTTAAAAGAGTTATGCTCTTGATATTATTTAACGCAAAAATCTGTGATAATTTTTCAGCATAATTCACGCCGTCTAATTTCGGACATGCAATTAATATAACGTGATTCTTGATAAACTCATCATGAATATTCGCATAAATAAATCCCGTACAATCTGCCGCGATTAATAAATTTGAATCCCTGAAAAATTCAGCGTTAACAGGCACGAGCTTAATTTGTATAGGCCACTGAATCCCAAGTGAAAGCATTTGACGTGAAACTTTTGCGCGTTCGACTGCGATTTTGTCATATTCGGGTGCTTCACGTTCAATAAAGCTAATTGCTCCCGTTGGACATTCAGGCAGACAATCCCCGAATCCATCACAAAAATTTTCGCGCGTTAATTTGGCTTTACCGTCAACAATTTCAATAGCTCCCTCATGACAAGCCCGAGCACACAATCCGCAGCCGTTGCATTTGCCCTCGTCGATATTAATAATTTTACGAATCATGAAAAATTTTCCCTCTCAAAAAAAGAATTAATTTACATGATTGATTATAACGCTTAAAACGAGACTCTTAACAGCGGGATTGCGTTAATTACCGGCTCTTCATAGGGATGAATTTTTTTGATTTCTTGAATGATTGAGTCTAAATCTTTAATCTTGCAAGTTACTTCTACTTTTATTTCAGGTTCAGTGCTTAAAATATTTTGTCCGCCTATATATGGATTCGTGTTCTCAAGCGGCCTCCAAGTGCTTATAACATGACTATACGACAAGCAAGAGTCATAATTTCCGATATGTCCCGCGCCGCAGTCTCTTAAAACTTTCTGTAAAATTTTCAAGTGCGACTCAGGTATAAATATTTCAAGTTTGCAGAATTCCATTTATATAACACCTGAATATTTCTAAAAATTTGCTGTATAAATACGAGACTCGCCCGTAAAAAATTTTATTTCATTTGCTGTGTATATTTTACTCACATTTTTTCATGCTTGTAAATAATTATAACAATTGCGAGTAAATAGGCCCGCCCGGTGTTAATTCACTGCGCATTAAGAATAACTCATCGCAGAGCCACGAAAAATTTTGTACAGTCCCGAGTTTTCTTACTAATTCTTCAGGCAAATTTGAATCCTTTAATCTTGCTAGAGTCAAATGAGCGCGAAATTTTTTATCATCAAGCGGCAAATCTGCTTCAGAGTATAAAATATCGTTAATTTTGCGTGAAAGTTTTGCGAGTTCCTGAGAGCCTTTATCACCGCCGAGCCATAAGACTCTAGGAGCGTTCAAATTCGGGAATCCTCCAATGTGATTTAATTCTATAGTGAAGGGCTTAAATTTTTTCACCGGCATTAATAAATCTTGCACGAGTCTTATAATATTTGGCTCAAGTTCACCGAGAAATTTTAACGTGATATGAAATTGATTGCGCCTGACCCATTTTATGCGAGAAAGCGGCCTTAATTCCGTTAAGAAATTTTCAAGTGAGTCTGCTATATTTCCGGGAACTTTGACCGCTATAAAAGCACGTATTAATTCAGACATTATAAATATTTAACGATTTCGTCTAAATTTTTCCTGATAGAATGCCTCTCAGAAGGCTGCGAGTCATTTGCAGGATA
>CAJOEQ010000318.1 GCA_905233515.1 uncultured Synergistales bacterium | reverse complement strand
TTGACTGACAGCGCGTTTTTTACGGTAATTGCTTTGATTGCTGGATTAATAATATTTATAAAACTCGGCATTAAGTATAGTAAAATTTGACTCGTAATATAAAAATTTTAATCGAGATGATATAAACATGAATCAAAAAAATTTATCGCGAGTTATAAATTTACGTCATGAGCTTCACAAATTCCCGGAATTGTCCGGCCAAGAAAATATAACTAAGCGGCGATTAATGGACTTCTTAGAGTCAAATACGAGTCTTGCTGTTGTAGACTGCGGAAGATATTTTTATGCATCGCGCTATATTGAAGGCACTAAGGCTATAGCTTTTCGGGCTGATATGGACGCATTGCCGATTAACGAAAATTTAAATCTTGAATATAATTCGACGTAAATTTATAACTCGCGATAAATTTTTTTGATTCATGTTTATATCATCTCGATTAAAATTTTTATATTGCGAGTCAAATTTTACTATATTTAATTTTCCAGCACTCAGAAGAGACAGGGCAGGGCGGCCGGGAATGCGCGAATCTTTTACACGAGAGAAATATACGAGAAATTTATGCTTTTCACAACTGGAGCGGATTCCCTGAAAAAAGTATCATAATTCGTGAGGGTTTGTGTCAGTGCTGTTCAGCTGGATTAACTATAAAATTTTCAGGTAAGACTTCTCACGCAAGCGAACCGGAAAAAGGACTCAATCCTGCATATATAATCGCTGATTTAATAAAATTTATAAGCGACTCTAACAAATCACAAAAAATTTTATGCACGATTATAAATATAAATCTCGGTGAAAAAAATTTCGGTATTTCCCCGGGTGAAGGCGAAATCTCTTTAACTCTTCGTGCCTACAGTGAGTCAGCAATGCGCGAATTTCGTAATCAAGTAGTGAACATGGCTGAGACTCTAGCAAAGAATTCAGGTTTTAGCTTTCAATGTGAAAATTTTGATTACTTCCCTGAGACTGTCAGCGAGCCCGAATCCGTTAAAAGAGTTAAACGAGCCGCAAAAAATTTGAATCTTGAAATTATTGACATGCCTGACGCTTTCAGAGCCTCTGAAGATTTCGGCTGGTACACAAAACAAGTTAGGCAATGGGATAAATTATCCTGATATTCATACAAGTAAATACGATTTCAACGATAATATTTTAGAGATTGCTTCAGACATGTTTACGGGGATTTATTTAGACAGCGTGATAAAATAATTCTTGCTTGGCAGTTCAGACGGTCGCTGCAAAAATTTTTGTGGAGGAAAGTCCGGGCTTCATAGGGCAGGGTGCCAGTTAACGGCTGGCCGGAGTAATCCGCGGGAATAGCGCAACAGAAAATATACAGCCATTTATTTGGCAACGGTGAAAAGGTGAAGGGTAAGAGCCCACCATGCATAAAGTAATTTATGTGATTTGCAAGCCCCACTCGAAGCAAGATCAAATAGAGAGGTTTTGAACACTGGCCCGGTGCCTCTGGGTAAGATCGCTTGAGATTTTCTGTGAGGAAAATTCTAGATAAATGACCGTCTTTAACACAGAACCCGGCTTATGAACTGCCCAGCATTATATAATTTTGAAGGGAATAAATTTTTTAACTTGAGCGAAATAAATTTTTACGACTGGCAAATTAACGCTTTTAATCACATAAATAATAATGACGCTGTTTTGAGTGCTCCGACTGGTTCAGGCAAAACTTTAGTCGCTTATTTATGGGCGGGAATATTAGACTCTCAAGGACAAGTGCAAAGAAATCAAGACTCAACACGAATAATTTTTACTGCTCCGATTAAAGCTCTAAGCAATGAAAGATATTTAGATTTACGCAGAATGGGACTCGATGTAGGAATTGAGACAGGAGATTTTAAGCGCAATGAGGGAGCTAGTATAATTTGCTGTACTCAAGAAATTTACACGATGAAATACGCGCGAGTTCCCAATCAAAAATTAATCGTTGACGAATTTCACTACATTTTCAGCGATCCCGACCGCGCAAGAATGTATATAGACGGCCTTGTTAATACTGATTATGACACAAAAATTTTAGTGATGTCTGCTACACTGGGCGGCGTTAAAAGCATAGGCCGTTATTTGTCGCATATTTGCCAGCGAAATTTTTTAATTCATGAAAGCAAAAAACGTGTTACAGAATTAATATTTACTCCTGATAAGCCATTTAGGACGTACGGAATTCATGACGCATTAGTATTTTTATTTTCTCAGCGCGGAGTCATGGATTTAGCCGAAAAAATTGCTTCAGCTCGTCAAAAAATCCCCCCCGATAACGTGAAAAGATTGCAGGAACTAGCGAAAATTTTAGAAGTTAAGAAAATGCCGCCTTCACTCTTAAAAGGTGTAGGGACTTATCACGGGGCAATGTTCCCTAAAGAAAAATTATTAGTAGAGTCTGCTTTTCGTGAAAGATTGTTAGATGTCGTATGCGGGACTAATGCTTTATCACTGGGCGTAAATCTTCCTGCACAATATGTAATTTTTGCTCAGCTCGTGAATTATCGCAGCTTTGAACCTATAAGCAAAATAGATTTCTTACAGATGGCCGGACGTGCAGGGCGTAAGGGCTTATTTGATCCCGGTTTTGTGTCATGGCTGAAAGGAATTTTTTGATACCGGAGTTGAATTTCGCAAATTAATGGATTCTCCGCCTGAACCTGCTGTAATAACTTTGCGGCCTTCATTTGGCAAATTATTGCGTGAACAGGTCTTAATTGATATAGAAGCCGAGTATATAGCCGAATATTCTAAGCCTTCATTAAATCCTGATGACGTGTTAAAGACTCTTATAAATGGTATGGCAAAAATTGACTTTGCAGCGAAAAGAATTACTCACGGACGACAACGGAAAAAATTTAAAGCGATTCTTGCTGCTCTCTGGTATGACGAGATGACTATAGAAGAAAATTTAGAGATGGCGCGTTTATTCTTTGATGAGTCAAGGCCAAGTGCTTTAATGGCTGCGAATTTAATAATGCAGTACGAGAAAAATTTTTTACAGGCTTTGTTAAAAATTAAGCGATTCAATAATAGACTGCCTAAGGGATTCGCTTTTAGATTAATTGACGAATTAAATAAAACCGTAAACAGCATAGACCCGACAATTTACGGCTTTGAAGAGAAACTCGGCGAAATTGAGGCAGGACGAGAATAATTATTTTCTACCGGTTAAAATATGTTTGATTTTCCTTAAGGTAATAAAACTCAATGGGAAGTAATTCTTCCAGATTCCCTTAAAACTTTTATATTCTCGATTATATGTGTCTATTTTGTGATTAACTATACCGCGTTGATAATCTAAAACATTATCAAAAAATTTGACGTAATCAGGATAATATTTTGCGAAAATAATTTTAATGCTGTCAATATCTTCAGGCAAAATCGGTGTAGCATATGGAAAAATTTTTTTATCGAAAGTCATCGGCATAGCTTCCCATGTGTATAGCAGGCTCTCGAACAAATTTTGTCTATATTTATAAGTGTCATCAATTATTCTAAACGCGCCTATATTCGCAAAATGAGGGATATAATTTTCTTCAGGTTCAGGCATAATCTTATAATCTGATATAACAGTGCTGTATAAATATCTGCAAGCTAAATCATTTTCTCGTCCCTGCAAATAATTAAGTGAAACATCATGCAGAACGCACCAGCTATCACGCTTCATAAAAGGCAATATACACAAAAAATTTAATGTCTCCCACGGGTGTATATGCGCAGTATCAAGCATAAGCAAATCAATATCTCCGCCGATTT
>CAJOEQ010000317.1:528-2215 GCA_905233515.1 uncultured Synergistales bacterium | reverse complement strand
CCTAAAAGTTTTGTGAGCTTTTCACGGTCAAAATTCATTCTTGTTCTTGCTCCCCAGCCCTGAGAGGCCGCGTATAAATAAACTCCCTGCATTGACAGCCCCGCATGAGCAAAACCGCAATTTTTTATCACATCTGCCGGAGTTTTTCTCCCAGTATGAGCCCATTTGCTTGTGTCTTGAATATAAAGTAAATCGACAGCTGCTTTTGCCACGAACGGCTGACCACCTGTTAAAGCTCTGTTATCACCTTCAGCAATAAATATTAGACTGTGATTTGAAGGCTCATAGCGATATGTGCCGGATTTCATGAAAACAAATAAAATCATATCTTGAACGTTTGAAGCAGTAGCAAATGTTAATTTTCCGTCATCGCGGTTGATTCCTCCTGCAACCCATAACAAATTAGAAAGCTCTTGAGGTGTTAATTCAGAGTCTACAAAATCACGAGCAGAACTACGAGCCGCAACCGCGTCAAGAACACCGATCCCGCCTGATTTCTCAGGAGAAGGCAATTTTATATCACCTTCAGCAGCAAACGACGACGACACAAATAATAATAATAGCGCGAGAGTCATTAATTTTTTCATAAATAAATACCTCCATTAAAAAATTTTTATCTGGATAATCCCTTATTTAAACGAGGGAATACCATTCGTGAAAATTAAATTACGCATTTCTTTGCCGTAAATTTTATAAGAATCAGCAATATTTTCGATCTCGTTAATATCTTCTGAAGTGAGATTTATATTTAGTGAGTCAATATTTTGCTGTAAATGTTCGGGACTCGTTGTGCCTATTAAGCAAATAATATCAGGCCATTTTGTCAAAACCCACGCAGTAACTAGCTGACTTAATAAGACTCCTTTTTTGTCTGCAATAGATTTTAAGGCTTTAACGAGTTCTAAATTTTTCGGGAGATTTTCAGCATTAAGCATAGCTCCGCCCATTGGTGAAGCTGTAGGAGATTTTCCACCTGTTAAAATTCTGTCATTCAGCAAGCCATGACCTAATGCCCCGAAAGCTAGAATATTTACGCCTAATTCTTTCGCAGCTGGGATTATATTTTCCTCTATACTTCTTTCAATCAAAGAATATTGAAGTTCAACCGTGTGAATCGGGTGAATTTTATTCGCGCGTCTTAGAGTCTCCGCGTCAATTTCAGTTAGTCCTATATTGCGGATATAACCGGCCTTCTTTAATTCTGCAAGTTCGCCGATAACGTCTTCAACTGGGATTGCTGTATCAATTCGCGCAGGCTGGTATAAATCAACATAATCAAGTCCTAGCCTGTGAAGTGAATATGTTAATTGCGCCTTAATGTGAAACGGGTTGACATCAAGACCGTATAATTTCCTATCAGGTGAGAAAAGCACGCCGAATTTTACGGAAATAAAAAATTTTTCTCGTGGAATATTTTTAAGTGCTTGACCGAGTAATAACTCACTTTCACCGCTGTTATAAAAATTTCCTGTATTTAATAAAGTAATGCCCTTGTCTATAGCTGCGTGAATAGTCTTGATTGATTGATCCGGATTTCTTGTGAGATTCATTCCCATACAGCCGAGCCCTAATCTGTTAATATTCATTGTTTATAGTGCCTCCTTAGAATTCTGCAAAAGTTTATTTAATAATTGCAGTAAAATTTTTTTCTCGTCTTGAGTCAAAACGCTTGTAAATTTTCCTTCTA
>CAJOEQ010000317.1:0-436 GCA_905233515.1 uncultured Synergistales bacterium | reverse complement strand
TGCTCTCTAAATTCTTAACGAGTCCTGTTACTGTTGGATTAGTCATCGAGAAATATTTTTCAACATCGACCTGACGCACTGAATTTTGAGGACTCCCAAGCAAAAATTTTAGTATCTTAAATTGTGAATTAGTTAAATCATGAGGCTCAAGAATAGGATTAGAGAGTTTATCTAATTCAAGACTCAATTTTTTTATTAGAATTGCGATTTTATTTATACTAGTCATTTAGCAAAGTAAAAGCCTCTCTATAAATTTTATTAACTTCTTCGGGACGATCAACACCGGGCAAATTATTATTTACTTCTCCGCCTACAATTTTTCTTGTATACGACAGCCAGCGGTAAGAAATGCGCAAATCTTTTATATCATCAGGATTTATATTTAAATTTTCGCCGGGTATTAGCGGGTTAAGCTCATCAGCCTCATTCAGTGATA
>CAJOEQ010000316.1:2976-4186 GCA_905233515.1 uncultured Synergistales bacterium | reverse complement strand
GCGACGTTATTTATATTCCACCGGTCGGGCCATTAGTCGGACTCGCGGGAGAAATCCAGACTCCGGGCGTTTATGAGCTTAATGGAGCGACGAGACTCAAAGATTTATTATTTATTGCAGGAGGACTCAACGCGCAGACCTTCAAAGGCCGAGTCCAGTACTACAGAATATTTGAACATGCTTATGCGAGCGCACTCGAGGGAACTATTGACGAACTCGAGAATACAGAATTACAGGACGGCGATATTATAAGGCTTTATCCTGTTTATAACTTCACAGCAAGCGCAACAATAACGGGCCCTCTCATGAGACCCGGCCAATATGTAATTATTCCCGGAAAAACAAAAATATCTGAAATTGTAGAACGTGCAGGAGGACTCGGGCCTACTGCTTCAGAAATTGCCGAAGTTACACGCGTTATGCCGTCATTAAGCGGCCCGGTTAATCAGCGTTTTACAATTAATATTCAGCAGGCATTACTCGGAGATCCTGAAAATAATATGACTCTTCAGAATAACGACCATGTAACAGTCTTAGTTATTCCTGACTGGAAACAGCAAATTTACGTTACTATAAACGGAGAAGTCAAGAGGCCGGGTACTTATGCGATGTTCACGGGCGAAAAACTTTCGGATTTAATCGAACGTGCGGGAGGTTTTACTCCAAAGGCGTTTTTACGGGGAGCAATTTTCACTCGCCGCAGTGTTGCAGCTGAACAGAGAAAATCAATTAATCTAATGGCCGACCAAATGGAGCGGGATTTATTGCAGAGCGTTCAAAATACAGTCAGCGGAGGAAATGCCACTAATGCAAGCGCAATGAATGCAGAATTTCAACGCCGCCGCGAATTAATTAATAATTTGCGTAATATTGATATAATGGGACGAGTCATAACAAAAATTGATACGCCTGCAAATATAAGAAATACCGCATGGGACTATGAATTACAGAACGGGGACGCTTTAAATATTCCCGAAGTGCCGCTTACTGTGAACGTAATGGGAGCTGTGTATTCGTCATCGTCTCAGATTTATAGGCCAAATACGAGCATAAATGCTTATGTCAACGCCGCCGGAGGTGCAGTAAAGAACGCTCATAAAAGAATGCTTTATTTACTCAAGAGCGACGGATCTACTATAAGACTTACGCGTAATACTTCTCTATTATCGTCTAAACAATGGACTCCCCCGCAGGGATTTTCGGCAATAGT
>CAJOEQ010000316.1:0-2948 GCA_905233515.1 uncultured Synergistales bacterium | reverse complement strand
ATGGAAATGGTAAAAGACGCTATTGATATAATTTATAAAGTTGCAACTTCTACAGGTGTAATAATTAATGCTACGAGAAAATAAACGAGGCTTGATTATGCGAAAATTTTTACTATCACTCTTAATGATTTTATGCTTAACTTGTCCGGCTTTATCGGCGGCAAAATATGAATATAAAGTAGTCCCGCTCGGGTCTCTTACTTCATTGCAGAAAAGTAGAGAAGCAGCCTCAAAAACTGCACAGGTTGAGCAAATTTTAAATAAATACGGTGCAGACGGCTGGGAGATCTCAGAAATTTTTGCAGTGAGAACTACTTTTGATCCGAATGTATTTTTTGTGATTTTAAAGCGTGAGATTTAATTATATCTTGCAAAATTCGAGAAATCATGTAAAATATTTCTCGTTTTTCGGGATGTAGCGCAGTCTGGCTTAGCGCATCTGCATGGGGTGCAGGGGGTCGGAGGTTCGAATCCTCTCATCCCGACTACAACAGAATTAACGAGGCTTTCACTCAATCAAACAGTGAGAGCCTTTTTTCATGTATATAAATAATTTCTTTACGCTCATAAAAAAATTTTTTTGCTTATATTATGCTATAATTCATTTTGCCCTGCCTCTTGTGATTGTTCGCACTAACAGGAGGCCGAAGACCATAGGGAGGAGGTGTAGAAGAGTGCGCAAATATGAAATGCTTGTAATTCTCGACGCTGCTTCAGAGTCAGATCAGGCGGGAGAAATCGCTAAAATCGACGAGTTATTAAAGAATCTCGGCGGCACTGTTTCAAAAATTGATGACTGGGGGAAAAAGACCCTTGCTTATCCCATCCGTAAGAAAACAGAAGGATATTATGTATTATTTAATTTTGAGCTTGAACCCGCGCAAACTTTTGAGCTTAGACGTGTGCTTGGCCTGCGTCAGAATGTTTATCGCCAGTTAGTACTTGTACTTGATGATTAATTAAGTGGGAGGGACTTTGCGATGAGAGGTTTAAATCGGGCGATTATTGCAGGAAATTTGACTCGAGATCCTGAAGTCAGACAGACCATAAATAAACGCTCAATTGCAAGATTTGGTGTTGCTGTGAATTATCGCTATAAAGATAGCAGCGGTGAATACAAAGACGGCGTAGATTATGTAAATATTGTAGTCTGGGGATCTCATGCCGAGAACTGCGGAAAATATTTAAAGAAGGGCAGCCCCGTTTTAGTCGAAGGACGTATACAAACAACTAGTTACGACGCAAAAGACGGTTCAGGCAAAAGATACATGACTGAAGTAAACGCCGAGAATGTAATTTTTCTAAGTCAGGGACAAAGCCAGCAAAGCAGCTCAAATGATTTTACTTCACAGCCTTGGCCTGAAGAGACTGACCCGAATTTTGGCAGCAGCATAAGTGAAAGCGGTTTTGCAGATAATGCAGGGCCGGCAAATGAAAGCGACATACCATTTTAAGAATTAAGATTTAAGAATTAATAAAATTTTTATGAGAGGAGATATTAACGTCAAAATGAACGAACGCGAAAATAATACATCACGTGAAGCAAGAAATGCAGCACCTACCAGAAACGGAACTGGCGCGGGGACGCAGGCCGAAATTTTGCTATTATTGCGTCGAGAAACAAGAAAAAGTCGATTATAAAGACGTTGACAAGTTAAAGAAATATATCAGTGAGCGCGGGAAGATAATTCCTCGTCGTGTTACTGGGAATTGCGCAAAACATCAGCGGCTTTTAACTGAAGCTATCAAACGCGCGAGATACATGGCATTATTGCCCTATTCGCTTGACTAATTAAATTTTTGCGGCCATGAAGGGGAAAAATATAATTATTTGTGTATTGATTACGCTGGCACTTATTTTAGCTGGGACATTTCTGCCGGTGCTAGGCTTTATCGGGTTAATGATTTGTCCGCTGCCTCTTGCTGTTCTTGCATGTCTTGAAGGTCATAGATCTTCAGGAATTGCCGAACTCTTAATAGAAGCGACGTTATTTTTTGTGCTGTCTCCTTCAATGGCTTTATATTATTTGATCGGGTGCGCTCCTGTTGCTGCGCAATGATGTTAAACAAGTCAAGAAATTCACAGCTCCTGAAAGTTTATTATTTTGTGCGGGAGGTTCGCTCCTAATGAAAGTTATTTTGCTTGTAGTTTTCTGGCTGTTCACTGGGCGAAATATTTTATTTCCTGACGTTGCACAGATGGACGCTGTTTTATCGCAGTTATATGCAGATCAGCCCGCTTTACAAAACGCAGTCCGGCAAATTTTATATATATTCCCGTATATGCTGCCTGCAATGTTAGTTATTTATATCGCAATCGAGTCATATTTGAATTACTCAATGACATCATCGATAGTGCGAAAATATTTCAAGTCCTGCAAAAATTTCCCGCCGGTTTTGCCCGATTTCAAATTATGGCGATTCCCTGTCTCACTAATGCCCGCGCTTGTTTTTTCTTTAGTGATGGGATATTTCATTGATCCTGATAAATATTTCATAGCGTCAACTTTTGCTATAAATCTACAAATTATTCTTAATATATTTATGTTCATTCAGGGCTTGGCGTTAGTTTTCTGGCTTATGTCAGGCTTTAAATTAAGACGTTTTGCAAAAATTTTGATTTGCTTATTATTAACAATTCCATTTTTCTGGCCGTGGCTTATAATTGCGGGAATGTGCGACATGGCTTTAAATCTCCGAGAAAGAATCAAGACAAAAGAATAAATTTTTTATATTTAAGACTCATTATTTACGCTCATAAGCAAAATAATTTGACATAAATTTTTATGAGTGTTATATTTCACGCAATTTTCGCAAAATTTTATTTGAAATTTTATTTATATTTAAAAGTTGAAAGAAGGATTTTATTACATGAATGGATTGACACTCGTAGGCATTGCTATAGTAGTGCTTATGCTTGCGTATTTACTTTATGGCCGCTGGCTCGT
>CAJOEQ010000315.1:3029-4293 GCA_905233515.1 uncultured Synergistales bacterium | reverse complement strand
AATCGGCCAGCCTGTTCGACATCGCGCAAATTAAGATTTCTTGTTTCCTGCTGAATTCGTAATTTTATCTCTTGGGAATTCTTGAGCCTTTCTTCTAAAGATTTTGCCTCCTGAAATTTTTTATAAAGCTCGTCGAGTTCAGCAAGTTTCTTGATACTTTTCTCGCAGATTTCGCGCCACTCGGGAATATTACGGCCTTTAAGGGTGCTTTCATAATATGATCTAGCGCGTGAATAATTTTTCTCAATTAATTCAAATCTCTGCATAACATCAGAAAATAACGCCCCTCTGTCATTGAGAGTGCTTTGTGCCTGCTGTCGTTTATGAATAGCTGCCTCCCACGAAGATTTTAGAGCGAGTCTTTTTTCCTCTGCTTTCTCGTACATGCTGAAACACTTTTGAATTCCGGGAAGTGCCGCGATTAATTTCTCGTCAGTCGTACGCATCTGCAAAAATTTTCGTGCCTCGCGTAATTCAATCTCTAGTCTTTCAAGTGAAGATCTTGCCTGCTCAACTTTTACCGAACAATCACGCAATTTTTTTTCTGACTCCTCGAATTCACGGCGGGTATTTATTGCTGCTTCGGTGCGTTCAGTTATTTGGCTGTCAAGTGCTCTAACTCTCTGAGCTACAGTTTTTAATTTCGTCTGTTCTGCGAGTTTATCCCTGTATTCAGCTTCTATCAGAGTTAATGACTCTTCCGCGCTTTGTAAATCAGTTCGTGCGACTGCTAAATTATCACGTAATGAGTCCTGCCTGAGCTTATTTTTTGCCTGTTCAGAGCGTAATTCTTTTATAGTCTCATAAGATTCGCCAAGTTCTAGAGTCTTTGCGCCCCTTTCGAGTCTCTGCTGTGAAGGAACGAATAAAGAAAAACGCCTCTCCCAGTCATTGCGGCGTGAGTCTAATTCTTTGAGATATTCAATTAGATTTAATTCTGTGCTTTTATGCTTTAATATTCGCCTTATGTCGTCGATCTCGTCAATAATTCTATCAATCATGAAAAATTTTGCTCCTGTTATTATTATAAAAACTTTTCCGCTATATGAACGTAGCAACAAATTTTATTCTGTTATTCTACTCCCACCTGCCCACCCTGCTACTTCGTAGCGATGATTTTATTTATTATTCCCCGCGTTTGTCGTCAAAATAAATTCTCCCGTCATGGCTTGTAATTATAACTTTATCGCACCATTGAAATATAAATTTTTTCGGGCTGATAAATAATTTTGCGAGTTCATTACACCGCCCCCGTGAAAGAGTC
>CAJOEQ010000315.1:2161-2980 GCA_905233515.1 uncultured Synergistales bacterium | reverse complement strand
CAATCATTCACGGATAAACCGCGCAATTTTTTACGAATTAGCACGATCCCCGAAAAATTATAATCCCTGCAAGAGTCTAATAATTTGCGGCTGTAAAAATCTTCACGTTCACGGGACTCGCGCATATATTCCCCGAAATTTGCAAGATGTTCAATTGCTGCCGAGTTAATTTTACTCTCAATCAGGGGCAGAAGATTTAATCTTAAAAAATTTCTTGTATACGAGTCATCACTATTAGAAGAGTCCTCGCGCCATGATAAATTTCTGACTCGTAAAATATCGCGCAAAAATTTACGTCTCAAGCCTAATAACGGCCTATAAAATTTTACTCCGTCAAGTTCGCTCATTTCAGTAATTCCCACTGAGCCGCGAATCCCCGTCCCTCGTAAAATATTAAATAAAACAGTCTCGGCCAAGTCGTCTTTATTATGACCTAAGAAAATAGAGTCAAGATTCAAATTTTTTGCAGTCTCGCAAATTTCACGGTGTCTGACTCGTCTTGCTGCTGATTCGAGGGACTCGCCCTTGACTCGTTCAACTGGAACACTTGAAAATTTTGTAATTATCTCGATTCCTAGTGAGTCCGCAAATTCTTGAGTAAATTTCATATCGCCGTCCGACTCGCTGCCTCTTATGCCGTGATTCACGTGAATTGCGATAATTCGCGAATTATAAAATTTTTGACACAGCCATAATAAAGCAATTGAATCGCCGCCGCCTGATACAGCGACTCCGACACCGTTTTTGCTTTCAGGGAGCCAGCCTTGTTTTATTCCGGTCTCACGAAAATATTTGCTCAGAATATAATCTGATAGTTCA
>CAJOEQ010000315.1:0-2135 GCA_905233515.1 uncultured Synergistales bacterium | reverse complement strand
CTTTGCACATAGCCGCAAGTTTCGTCAAATTTGACAGCCTCGATCCAGTTTAACAAGTCTAATTTATCGCCGCCGTTTTTCATCCATTTGCGGGCATTTCCTGAACCTGCATTATAAGCGGCCATAACCCATTCAGGACGTGGAAAATTTTGACCGAGCCACCCTAAATGAGAAGTACCGAGCTTTATATTATCGCTTGGATTATTTAAATCGTAAGTTGCGAGTCCTGCGCGTTTTGCCTCACCTTTTGCAGTAGCCGGCATTAATTGCATGAGTCCCGCTGCTCCCACCCAGCTGCGTGCGTCGGCTTGAAATGCGCTTTCTTGTCTCATAATTGCCCAGATAAAATTATTCTCGACTTTGTACTGTTTTGACGCTGAGTCTACAAAATTTTTGAACGGTCTAGGATATAAGGCTAAATTTGTGTTAGCAGTTAATAGAGTCTCTAGTCTTCTTGCTGCACTGTAGGACTCATCAAGTCCAAGCCAGCGGGATAATATTAAAGCTCTGTATAATTCTTTTGTTGACGCTTTAGGCCGTGAAAGTCTCAAATAAGCGTTATAAATAAATCCCCAGTTTTCAAGCTCTGAAGGCTGTATACTTAAATTCGGGTTAATGCCGTTAATTATATTAATCGGAGCTTTGAGCATAAGCCCGTAAATTGTAAGAGGATATTTGCGTCTTATAAGTGAAAAAGTTTTTTCCGACTCGTTGCGCTGACCTGCGAGTGCTTGAGAATGACCCAGCCAATATAATATTCTTGCGCGCTTATAAAATCCTACTCCGGGGGCATCCGCTTGACGAAATAATTTAACTGCTTCAACATATCGCCCAGTTTCTAGACAATCCCATGCCCGCGCCCATAAGACTTTGAAAGCGTAATTTGTTCCGGGGAATGAGCGCAAAATTTTTGATTCATATTCTGATTTTTTTTGCGGGTTATTTTTGCCGGTTAAATTTATGAGAGCTTGTAACGCCCTTGCTTGAGTTTCTCCGCGTCTTTCTTTTGCGATTCTTTCTAAGACTGCTACACAGCTGTTCATCATGCCGTTATCTTTTGCGAGATTAGCTATTCTTGTAACTGATGAGGCCGCGTAAGAATTCCCGGTAATTGCGAGATTGCCCCAGAGATTTAATGCTTGAGTATTTTGTTTGAGCCTTGAATTTGCCCATGCGCGATAATAAATAGCTTTTCGGCCTGTTGCTGTGTTGAGTCGTGTTAGAGCTGCTTTATTATTTCCGATTGAATGATAGTATACACCCAGAGCAATTTTTGTATTATTATCAGAACGTCCGGAATTAATTAATATTTCTGCGGCCTTCTTATTTGCCGGTTGTAATTCTAAGAGTTTCAATGCATGATCCCTAAAAATTTTATTATTTGCCTGAGAAATTAAGCGAGTCAAAGTATAAATTTTCTGCTCGTCATTATTTGCGCTCGATAACATTTTATTTAACGCGTTGAGAGTATTTCTTGAGTCATTTTTCGCGCTGTAAATTCTATATTGTGATAAAGCGGCATAATATTTTAAGTCATTAGGTGCTGACTTGTATAAATTTTCTGCGAGTCTGACTGCTTTATCGGGTTGTCCTGAATTCTCGTAGCCTAAAATCAGAGTCATATCTGAATAGGGCTTTATTGAGGCTGGGAATTTGCTGGAATGAGTCTCAAGAATTGCTACACACTCACGCCATTTTGACTGGAATCTATAAGCATTTGCCATTAATGAATAATCGCGGGGAGTTTTTTGTGATAGAGATTGAAAGGCTGACTCCATTTCCTGCCATGAGTGCTGCCAGAATAAATCTTGAAGTTGATTAGTTGCTGCAAATGATTCAGAAGTTAAGCAGAATATAAATAAAAAAATTGCTGCAAATTTCTTTATAGTCATGTTAAAAAATTATACTCCTTAACAAATAAATTATTTGCAGTAATTATATAATAGCCGTCAAAATTAAGTTTTCTCGCATGAATTACAATAAAAAATTTATTTGCGGTTAAACATTCCGATTAATAATACATGAATTACTCTAAACGGTTCTTTGATTAAGCAAATTCTATTATACATTGCTTTGATTATACGCTTGACACATGATTTACCGTGAAGATGGAAAAATTCAGTATTAATAACTAC
>CAJOEQ010000314.1:1401-3122 GCA_905233515.1 uncultured Synergistales bacterium | reverse complement strand
CGCTAGTGTATCAGTTGTGACGCCAGTTGCATAAGCTGAGTAGCTATGTTCGGAAGGGATAACCGCTGAAAGCATCTAAGTGGGAAACCCCCTCTAAGAAAAGATACCTAATGCGCAAGCATGAAGACAGCCGCGAGACTAGCGGTTAAATAGGCCGGAAGTGTAAGTATTGTGAAGTATTGAGCTGACCGGTACTAAATGTTAAAAATTTGTTCTCTTGTTCATCACGGCTTTAGAAGAAGTTGCTAATATATTCAGGGAATAAAAATTATTGGCGGCCAATGCAGCAGGGTCACACCCGATCCCATGCCGAACTCGGAAGTTAAGCCTGCTAGCGTCGATGGTACTGTGTGGGGTACACACGGGAGAGCAGACCGTCGCCAGTTTATAATTTAAATAAATTGAGGAAGTCTTTATTACAAGGGCTTCCTCTTTTGCTATTGTGTTATAATCTCATATAATACACATAAAAATAAGGATTGATTATTTATCGTTATGAAATTTTCTAGCAAATTTGTTTATTGTTTAATCTTTCTCGTAATGTTCTCGGTCTTGTTCGGCTTAAAATCTGCCAAAGCTAGCAAATCTCTTATATTCGACCCTGCAAAATATAAAACAGGCACCGTGAACGGCGTATCTTATCGAGCATATTCTAATATTGTTTACGTCGCTAATCCCGTTAATTCAAGTTATCAGCAATTAAATATTTACATTCCTGAAATTTATTTTTCAGGCGGGACTCTTAACGGCTATACTGCTGAGACTGCACCGATTTTTATGCCTAATAACGTCGGCGGTTACATGAAAGGCCGCATTTCTTCACCTAGTAATAATAACTCTTTAGGCATTGCATTAAAAAATGGACTCGTTGCTGTGTCGCCTGCTTTAAGGGGACGAGATACCGATTACGGGACTGCTCCGGCGTGCATTGTAGATTATAAAGCTGCTGTCAGATATTTACGCTACAATAAAAACAATTTGCCGGCTGGAAACACTGATAAAATTATTTCAAGCGGTACAAGTGCAGGCGGTGCAATTTCTGCTTTACTCGGTGCTACTGGGAATTCAAGCGATTATAATACTTGGCTTGACGAACTTGGAGCAGCAAATGCCTCTGATGATATTTTCGCGTCAATGTGTTATTGTCCGATTACTAATTTAAATAATTCTGACATGGCCTATGAATGGACTTTCGGAGGAGATTCGGGAATTTCAGCGACTTTGAAATCAAATTTTGTGAATTATGTAAATAATCTCGGCTTGAAAAATTTAACTCTTAATAGCGACGGTTCAGGCTCATTCAAGCAATATATTGAAAGCATTTATCTTAAATCAGCTCAGGACGCAATAAGTTCAGGCGAAACTATTAATGTAAGCTGGATCACTATGAGCGGAAATAATGCAGTGAGTGCAGATTTAGACGCTTATTCAGCAAGTTTTACTTCAAGACAGAAGACAGCACCCGCGTTTGATAAATTAGATTTAACTTCACCAGAAAATAACGAATTCGACGATAAACATTTTACAGAATTTGCATATAATAACAGCACAGTTTCTAATCCCTCAATGGCTGACTCGGCAATTATTAAAGCCATGAATCCTATGAATTATATCGGGAGCGCGAATACTGCCCAGTACTGGAGAATTAGGCACGGCACAAAGGATCGTGATACTGTCTTAGCAATTCCGGCGATTCTTGCTTTGAAATTATCAGAAAACGG
>CAJOEQ010000314.1:0-1333 GCA_905233515.1 uncultured Synergistales bacterium | reverse complement strand
GACTCAATTTGCAAATGACAGGTCAAGAAATTAATTTAGCTCAAATGCTCGTACGGCGTGAAAAACGTTCATGCGAGCAAAAATTTTTTATTGACAAATATAAATCGCCGTTAATCTCGTTTACTCTAAATATCCCCGGCCCAGTCAAGACTAATTCATTAATTCGTAAAGCATTTAATACAGGCAAAAATTTAATTCTTGAATCACTCGCAAAAATTCACGCGAAAATTAATGACTCAATCGAGACTCACGAGAACACAGGCGACGAGCTTTTATTATCAGTCTCAAATATTCCCCCCGATGAGCTTAAAAATTTATCCCTCAAAATTGAGAATGACTCGAAAATTGGCCGCTTATATGATATTGACGTAATTGACTCAAACGGGGTAAAACTTTCACGAAAAAATTTCAGGAAGTGCCTAATTTGCGATAAACAGGCTCAAGAGTGCGCACGTTCTAGGACTCATACTATTAAAGAAATGCAAGACGCTATAATTAATTTATTACAGGAGGCGGGACTATGAGACGCAAAATTTTTTTAACAGCGATTATATTATTATTTATAATTTCTCCGGCAAATGCTGAAATCAACGGCAAAATTTTTTATAAATCCCTTAGCAAACGGCTTAAATATGAACGTGAGAATTATTTATATTTGAGTGATAAAGAATTTGCTAATTTTCGCGAAATCACAACAACAGGAATCGCCCCCGGCAAATTATATCGTTCGTCATCGCCAGTCAGTAACTGGGGTAAACGCAATCTAATAGCCGATAAAGCAGCTCAGGAAGTCGGAGTCAAGACTTTCATAAATTTAGCTGATACAGAAAAAATCATGAGAAATTATCCCGATTTCAACACGAGCTATTACAGCAAGCAAAATATAATATGTCTAAATCTCAGCACAAAATTTTTTACTAAAGAATTTCGCAGGGGACTTTTACGGGGAGTCAAATTCATGATAAAAAATGAGCCGCCTTATTTGATTCATTGCAGTCTAGGAAAAGACCGGGCGGGCTTTGTATGTGCTTTGATTGAGTGTTTAGCGGGATCTTCAGCAAATGAAGTAGTGAGCGATTATTTAATTTCATTCTATAATTATTTCGGGATTGCCCCGGATTCAGACCCCGAGTCAGAATATAATTTTGTAGCAAATAAAGAGATCAGCGCGTTTCTTGCAAAGGCTTTCAGGATCAATAATATTTATGACGCGAATTTAAAAGAATGTGCCGAGAAATATTTTATCAGTCTTGGCCTGACAGTTGACGAAATAAAATTATTGCGCGAAAAACTTAATTGAGTAGGTAAGGAAAGCCGCCGCTGGGGTGGGCGG
>CAJOEQ010000313.1 GCA_905233515.1 uncultured Synergistales bacterium | reverse complement strand
TACATGCTCGGTTATGACGTAACAGGGCGGACTCTGGGAATTATAGGAGCTGGCCGAATCGGAAGTAATTTCGCTCGTAAAGCAATGGCAGGCTTTAACATGCGAGTAATATATTATGGAAGGCATAATAATTCAGAACTTGACAAATTAGGCGCAAAATTTGTATCACTTGATGAGTTATTGAGCGAGTCTGATTATATTTCGCTGCATGTGCCTTTAACTCCTGAGACTAAATATTTAATCGGAGCTAATGAACTCGCAAAAATGAAGAAAACTGCGATATTAATTAATACAGCTCGCGGGCCGGTTATTAACGAGAAAGAATTAGCAAACGCACTTGCAAATAAAGTTATAGCCGCCGCCGGTCTTGATGTCTACGAAAATGAGCCGATAGTTGAGAGTGAATTAAAGACTCTTTCAAATGTTGTATTAATGCCTCACGTGGGATCAGCTACTTTTGATACACGTACAAATATGGGCTTAATGGTAGCTCATAACGTTGAGGCCGTCTTAAATGGCAATGAGCCTATAAACATGGTGATGAGTCCTGAATCGTTAAAAAATTTATTGCCTTCTCGTCCTGAAAATATTCACAAAGGAGATCGAGGGCGTTTATTGATTGCTGGAGGCTCGGCGAAATATCCGGGCGCTCCGGCTTTGAGTGCTTTAGGTGCGTTAAGAAGTGGAGTCGGACTCGTTACGTTATTATCGCTTGAAAAAGTTTGTGAGTGTTGTGCGGCTCGTTTACCTGAAGTAATTTATTGCTATGAAGATGATAGATTCAGATGGCAGGAATTAGTTTTCGCTCAAAAAAATATAAATGCCTTAGTAGTCGGGCCCGGTCTTGATAGGAGCGTTGCCGCAGAAATCTTCACAGCTAGAATGTGGCGCGATTGGCCGGAAAAAATTTTAGTTGACGGGGACGGATTAAGCGCGCTTGCTGTAGTACGTGAAAAAATTTCTCCGAGATCTGACTCAGTTATAACGCCTCATGAGGGAGAAGCAGCAAGATTATTAAATATCACTCCTAAACAAGTTCAGAAAAACAGGCTTGAATCTTTACAGAAATTGACTCAAAAATTCGGCTGTGTTGTCCTGAAAGGTCATCCTACTTTGATTGCGTCAGGTGAAGATTTTGCAGAAGTTCAACACGGAGGGCCGGAGCTTGCTGTACCTGGTTCGGGCGATGTATTATCGGGCTGTATAGGTGCGTTTCTTGCTGCGGGTCTTGACGCTTTTAATGCGGCAGTCTTAGGGGCAAATATTCACGCAATGGCAGGCGATTATTTAGCTCGTGAAGGTGTTGACGGTGTTCTTGCTTCAGAAATTGCTGATACTTTGAGACGAGTTATAAACGATTTGAGGCGGTCATAAATGGCAAGAAAGCGAATAGACTGGGACGAAGAAATTCGCAAGACTGAGAGAATAAGACAGCGCGGTTTATTTATGAGCGGATTTAGTTTTGCTTTGGCTATAGCTTTAATTTTCGGGATTAGCAAATTCGGCGGAGAAGATATTATTATTCCTAAATCTATAATTTTTGCCGCAATTTTCTGCGTCTCGTTTATAGTATTCAGAGCAGTTATTAAATATCGCAGGCGTAAACGTGATGAGTCAAGATAAAATTTTTATTTCGCACTCTGAAAATGAGACTCTCGAACTTGGCCGGAAATTCGCAAAAAATTTATTCGGGGGTCTTGTTATTTTGCTTGACGGCGATTTAGGGACTGGCAAAACTGTTTTTGTGCGTGGAGTCGGCCAAGAGTTAAATATTTCAGGAGTCCGGAGTCCTTCTTTTACGCTTATAAATGAATATCAAGCAAAAAATTTTGTAGTAATTCATGCTGATTTATATAGACTTGACGAGAATAACGCGAATTCTATAGGTCTTGAAGAGTTTTACGGGCTTGATGATTTTGTTGTCTTTATCGAGTGGCCGGAGCGTTTACCTGGCATATTTGCAGATAATATAATCAAGATAAATTTTTTAGCTTTAAACGAGTCAGAACGCAAAATAAAATTTTCAGGTTTAGGACTCAAAGCTGAGGGGGTTATTTCGCGATTATGAAATTACTTGCGATTGATTGTTGCTTAAGGTTGACGGGCGCGGGGCTCTGCATTGACGGGAGAATAATTGACTCGATTCAACAGGATTTAGGCCGTAAACAGTCCGGAGAATTGCCTAAGATGACCGAGAAAATTTTACGCGATAATAATTTAAATTTCAGCGATTTAGATTATATTGCTTTAACGAATGGGCCGGGATATTTTACAGGAATCAGAGTCGGAGCTGCTTATGCGTCGGGGCTTGCTTATGCGGCAGGGGCGAAAAT
>CAJOEQ010000312.1 GCA_905233515.1 uncultured Synergistales bacterium | reverse complement strand
TTAAGTCTGTCGAATCGGGATATAAAGCTGCAATTACAACGCCTGAATCATAATATGCTTTTCTTATTTGATCCCGTGTTGTCTCACTAATATTATTAATAGACTCGCTTGCATCTGCTATGAAAATAATATCGCCGTTGTTGAGACTCTCAATATTAAAATTGTCATAGCTTAATATAAGACTATCTATATATGAGTATAAATTACTTCCCTCAATGTCTTGTAAACGTTCTGAATTCATAGTACCTAGCATGACGGCTTTATTTGTGAATGAGTAATTATTTTCTTCATTATCGCCATTATCGCCGCCGTTATTGCCGTTATCAGTTATAAAACTTCCGCCGCTTCCACCACAGCCGCCGCTGAAAATTGCGAAAGAAATCATCACAGCCAGCAGCAAAAATAAAACACTAGAGCTAAATTTTTTTGTCATAATTCTTCATAACCTCCTAAATTTTATTGCTCATCAGGCGATTGCGTGAATTTAATTTTTGCTACGTATTGACCTGAAGTAACGGTTATAGTTCCAATACGAGGCTGACCTGTATTATTTTCTGATACTATGTAGCTGAAATCTGTGCCCTCTTTGCCTGTCTCTTTACCTGATTTATGTACAACTTCGAGCCAGTCCGCATCAGATTTTGCTTCCCAATCATTTTCGCACAATACTTTTGCGGTGTACATTCTCGCGGTTTTATTGCCTATAGTGGTCGCGCTGCCTATACCTAACAGAGGGGGCGGATCAAATCTTAATTCTTGAGTTGTTCCTCTGTGAGGGACTTCAGCATTATATGATTTTATGCTTTGAGCAGGCATATCATGAGCCCAGCAGAAACCTAGAGTAAATAAACTTTGTCCGTATAATTTGGTCTGCGCCCGTTTTTCTGTGGGTATGCTCCAAATTGATTCAGTCTCAAAGCTGAGATTTTCTTTAAAAGCTCTAGATATTCTCTCCCAAGAGTCGCTTGATTTAGAGTATTCAGGCCATGTGCATATAGCGTCCCATTGAACAATTTGGAGTCCGTTCTCGTAATGATAATTAGGTATTATTTCGTAATCACTGACTCCCCATGTCTTAGTTGTGCTATGTTTGATTCCCCAGTTGAAGCTGGCCTCAAAATTTCCTGAACCCATTCCAGTTGTTTGGCCGTCATTTTTATTTGCGCCGCCTCCACCTCCTAAACTTACACCGCCGCCGAGGTTCCAGCCGCTTGTATCGCTTACTGTAGTCTCTTTATTGGCTGTTCTGTTCGGCAGATATTTTTCTAATGTAGCTTCGGGAATTGATGTCCATACTCTTGCGGATAGTCCCCTGTTGCCTCCGAATATTAAATCATAATTATAGCTGAGTCCGGGGTCGCCGCCTTCTAATTCATCGCGTGTTCTATCACCTTTAGGCGCGCAGATTTCGAGATTTACCGGTCTTGTCATTGTATCAGTCGTTATGATGTAATAATCTTTCTTGTTATCGAAATAGTGAAGACTGGTAATGCGATAATCGGCATCTGTTTCGTGCTTTACATAAATGGGCTTGCCGTCGGTTTTATTTCTACTGCCATCAACTGACCAATATTTTAATAGACGTTCATAACTGCTAAATCCGTTTCTACTGATAAATTCTTTGAAGGAACTATTATTTGCATTTATTCCAAACTCGCGGTAATAATCGCAGAATTCTCTATAAATGTGATCTTCAAATTTTGTAGTTACACCTGATGCAAATCCCTCAATTTCGTCTTCACGTCTTTGATTTTGATTCTCTGCTGAAATTTGAGCCTTTATTTTAGCTACGTCTGCTATAAACTCGTCAACTGCCCATGTGAAAAGATTTACAATGTAAGCCTTATAATATTCTTCGGACAATTCGGCAAAAATTTTCTCAAATTCTGTTATTTCTGCGTCGGTAAAATCAAAGAGTTTCAATATAGTTATTGCATAATCCTCATCGCTCGCGTAATCTCTTCGCCTGATTACTATATCACCTGATATAAACTCTTCATTAAGTCCGTAGAGTTCTTCGAGATTTTCTCTGTGATCTACAGCGTAAATAAAAGTATTTGAGCCTCCCTCGTCCGTGATTTGCCGCCAACCCAGTGCTATAAATTCGTAATGCTGATTAGGAAGGGGCGTTCCGTCCAATGAAACAGGCCGGCCAAGATTGAGAGTAAAGAAATCTTCCATAGCTTTCAAATCTTCTGAATCTGGATATACAGCCACAATAATAACGCCTGAATCATAATATGCTGTCATTATTTGATCCTGCGTTGAATCGTCAATATTATTAAATAATGCGCTTGCGTCTGCTATGAAAAGAATATCCCCGTTGTTTAGGCTTTGAATGTCTAAATTATCATTGCTTAATGTGAGGCTCTCAATGTACGAGTATAAATTACTTTCTGAGACTTCCTGTAAACGTTCTGAAGTCATAGCACCTAACATTACGGACTTATTTGTGAAAGAAAAACAAGTAGGTCAGGTGGAGTATTTATAGCTTTATCAAATTATTTTCTTAAAAATGATGGAGTAGTTTATGGAGCAGTATTAAATGATGATTTTACTGTTTCACATGAAAGAGCAGAAACTAAAGAGGAAAGAGATAGATTTAAAGGTTCTAAATATATTCAAAGTAATTTAAAAAATTCACTTAAAAATATAAAAAAAGACTTACAAGATAAAAAGAAAGTATTATTCTCAGGAACTGCATGCCAAATCGCTGCATTAAAGGAGTTTATACCAGAAAGCTTAAAGGAAAATCTTT
>CAJOEQ010000311.1 GCA_905233515.1 uncultured Synergistales bacterium | reverse complement strand
TTTAATCCCGGAGAGAGTAAAAAACTTTCCGGGATTTTTACCCTTTTTTATACTTCAGGTTTAAAGAGTTCAAGTTTTATCATTTTGTTAATTGCTGCCTGCAAATAAATAGATCCGAATAATATTAATAATATATTTGACGGAGCGACTAAATTTATAATATTGATTGAGCCTGAATTTATTAAATCAATATTTTTTAAGGCATATGAGCGCAAAATATTTTTAACTTGAAAAGCCGTATAAATCCCACTCAGCCAAGAAACAGGAAGCGCAATAGAATATATTGACTCATTATTTGAGAGATAAAATAAAATTAACGCTATAACATGAATCACGAGTCCTAAATCAGGAAATTTATAATCTTTAGTCAACGTGTTAAAAGTATTGCGTCTCACTGCGTACCAGTAAATAGCGTAAAATCCTAATGTGATAATATTAGCAAGCACAATAAAAATTATTTGTATATATTTCATTTTAGGGAGTGAGTCGAGTCTCTCGCGCCTGATTGATTCTTGTTTAATTCGTTGACGTTTAGCAATTTCTGCCGGACCTCTCTCGATATAACTTCCGCAATACGGGCATTTTTCGTCGTCAGGTGTAAGAGGCGCACCGCAATTTTTGCAATTCATTTATTTATTCACACTCCTAAAATTTTTATGCAGATTGATAAACTATAACAGAAATTACACGAATAATCACGAAAAATTTTGTCTCAAGAATTATTATGAATAAATGCGCTAAAATTCCTAATGCCTGTTAAATTACACTGTGATAGAATTAGCTTAATAATATCCAGAATCATAATAAATTTATAAACTCTTGCAGGAGGTGTTTGTTCAAATGGAGTTAAAAGCGGTAGGAACTGCCGGAACTCTTGAGTCCAGTGATGTAATGATTACGCTTGAACCGAAAGACAGCGGCGGAATTGATTTAACGCTTGAAAGCTCTGTAATTAACCAGTACGGACGGCAGATAAAAGCTGAAGTGCTGGCTTCACTTGAAAGACTCGGCGTGAAAAACGCAAAAGTCATAGTAAACGATCACGGTGCTTTAGACTGCACAATAAAGGCTAGAGTCGAATGCGCATTTTATCGCGGGTGTCAATGCGACATGGATGGCCGATTTGATTGGGGAGGTGTAATAAGATAATGAGTATTCCAAGACCAAAGCCGGAAAAATTTAGACTTCGCCGCACTATGATGTTCATGAATGCACAGAAGCCCGGATTAATTAAGGACGCTTATATTTACGGAGCGGATTCTATAATGCTTGACCTTGAAGACGCTGTTGCAGAGAATCAGAAAGATTCTGCGAGATTTTCACTCTATCACGCTTTAAAATCAATAGACTACGGCGACACTGAAGTAATCGTGCGAATTAACGGACTTGATACACCTCACTGGAAGGAAGATATTAGAGTCTGTGTTGCTGGCGGCTGTGATGGAATAAGAATCGCAAAGACTGAGTCAGCAAATGACGTAAAAACAGTAGACGCGGCAGTAACTGAAGCAGAAAAAGAATTTGGCGTAGAAGTCGGGCGGACTCTTTTAATGGCAGCTCTTGAGAGTCCCAAAGGCGTATTAAATGCATATCCCAGACTCTTCGGCGTTGCATTGAGCGGCGGCGATTATAGAAAGTGTATGCAAGTAAAAGTAATTCCCGGCGGTATAGAAATGCTTGCGGCTCGTGGTCATATGTTGATGGCTGCACGTGCGGCTGGGATTCAGTGCTTTGATACAGTCTTCACTAATATTAATGATGATGAGGGCTTCAGGGCTGAAGTCAAACAAAATGTAGAAATGGGCTTTGACGGAAAATCTCTCGTTAATCCGAGACAAATTCCGATAGTTCATGAAATGCTAGCACCTTCACAGAAGGATATAGCAGAGGCCGAGAAAATAGTACGCGCTTATCGTGAACACGCAGCCGAGGGAGTCGGAGTCTTCACGATTGAAGGCGGTAAAATGATAGATATAGCTTTTGTGCCGGGTGCTGAAAGAGTTATCAGGCTCGCAAAAGCCAGCGGAATTTATGAGGGGGATCTTTAGAGATGAAAAACGCAGTTGGAAGAGAGATACCCGCAGAAGCATTAGCAGTTGAGTTAAAGAACGGGCGCAAATATGAACCCTATCAGGGCAAAGGTTATCGCGACGGGCAATATATAAAGAAGGCCGGCCCCACGAGCAAAATTTACGAGAAACCTCAAGAGAGTAAAATACTTCCTTCAATTCGTGATGCTGTAATCGCTTGCGGACTCAAAGACGGCATGACTGTATCATTCCATCACCATTTTAGAGACGGCGATTATATCGTAAATATGGTAATGAAGGAAATCGTAGATCTCGGCATAAAAGATATTACAATTGCTGCGTCAAGTTTAGGAAGTGCTCACGATCCTATTGCTGACTATATAGAACAGGGAATTGTAACAGGTATTCAGACTTCAGGAATTCGCGGACGCATGGGCGATGTTGTCTCACACGGAAAATTAAAGACTCCTGCGATTTTGCGTTCACACGGCGGAAGAGTCAGAGCTGTTGAAGAAGGCGACGTTCATATTGACGTAGCATTTATAGGCGCACCCACTGCTGACGAATACGGAAATGCTCGCGCTTTAGGTGGTAAGAGTGATTGCGGCGTGTTATCTTATGCAGTGCCGGACTCAGAATATGCCGATAAAGTTGTAGTAATTACTGATACTTTAGTCCCTTATCCTAATTTCCCGCCAAGCATTCACGGTGTAAATGTTGATTACGTCGTAAAAGTCGACGAGATCGGCAACCCGAAAAAAATAGCAAGTGCAGCAGCAAGAATGACTCAGAATCCCCGTGATTTAATGATGGCCGAGAATACTGCGAAAGTTATCGCGGCTTGTCCGTGGTTCAAAGAGGGATTTTCTTTCCAGACAGGAGCGGGCGGCCCTTCACTCGCTGTAAATAGATTCCTTGAGCCTTTAATGGACGCAAAGGGCATAAAAATGGCGTGGGCAATCGGAGGTATAACCGGGCCAATTTGCGAATTACAAAGAAAAGGAAAAGTCGGACAAATTATTGACGTTCAGGATTTCGACGTTGCAGCAATTGAAGACATTCGCACAAATCCTAATCATCACGAAATGACAGCGAGCGAATATGCTAATCCGGCAAATAAAGGCGCATTTGTGAATAAACTTGATTTTGTTGTCTTAGCGGCTCTTGAGGTCGATATTGATTTTAACGTTAATGTCATTACAGGCTCTGACGGAGTTTTACGCGGTGCACCGGGCGGACATCCTGATACAGCGGCAGGGGCAAAATGCTGCGTGATAGTTACTCCATTGACGCGCGGGAGAATGGCCACGATTTGCGAGAAAGTCGTTACAGTTACGACTCCCGGTGATTGCGTTGATGTTGTAGTTACTGATTACGGCACAGCAGTTAATCCGAATAGACCTGACATTATAGAAGCTCTTGACAAGGCAGGAATTAAGC
>CAJOEQ010000310.1 GCA_905233515.1 uncultured Synergistales bacterium | reverse complement strand
TAATAATAAATTCACTGAAGAGGCAGGAGTCGAGAAAACTTTAAAAGCTGCTGAAAAATTTGCGGACAATAAAACAATAACAGAGCTTGCTAATACCGTTAAATCACAGTGGGAAGCATACAAAGCTAATCCGACGGGATATTTTGACTCAGTAGAATTAATGCAGCTTGATACTTTAATCGGCGGTCATGGAGTAAATAATCCCGAACTCGTGAAAATTTTTACAGCAAATGCGGCAGATGCTATTAAATGGCTCAAAACTATAGATATAGATTTAAGCTCAGTAGGTGCATTCGGCGGCGCATCAGTCAAAAGAATTCACAGGCCACTCAATGAAGAGAAAAAAGTCGTCTCTGTAGGTGCTTATATGATTCCTAAACTTTTAGCGGCCTGCAAAGCTCGTGAAAATATAACTCTGATGACTGACACAGCAGCAACGGGGATTTTAGCAGATAAAGACGGCCAAGCGGCGGGAATAATCGCAAAAGGTTCTGACGGCGGCAAATTAATAATTAAATCAAAGGCTGTAATACTTGCTGCAGGAGGATTCGGGGCAAATTTAAAGATGGTCTCAATTTTCAAGCCTGAACTTGAAGGATTTATGACTACTAACGCACCCGGAGCAACTGGAGAAGTTATCACGATTGCACAAACTCTCGGCGCGGCAGTCGTTGATGTTGAAGCTAACACGGCATCACTCATAACTGAAGGACTCAGAGGCGACGGCGCAATTTTAGTTAACACTGAAGGCAAAAGATTCACAGATGAGACGGGAACACGTGACGCAGTATCAGCGGCAGAAATCGCTCAGCCCGGTTCATTCTCATGGCTCATAGTTGACTCAAAAATGGTCGAGGCTTCAAACGTAATAAAAGGCTATATCTCTAAAGGCTTTACAAAAGAGGGCAAAACTTACGACGAATTAGCGGCAAATATTGACATTCCGCCTGAAACTTTCACAGAGACAATGATAAAATGGAATGACAACGTGAATGCTCGTAAAGATCCCGATTTTAACCGGACGAGTTTTGCGGCTCCATTAGATAAAGCCCCGTTTTATGCTATAAAAGTTACAGCGGGAGTCCATCACACAATGGGCGGCTTAAGAATTGACGGTAATACAAGAGTCCTTAAAGGCGACGGCTCAATAATTCCGGGACTTTTCGCGGCTGGAGAAATCACGGGCGGAATTCACGGAGGTAACAGGCTCGGCGGGAATGCTGTAGCGGATTTCGTTATATTTGGACGTATAGCAGGAGAAAACGCAGCAAAATTTTAATTAGCTGGCAAATTTTAACGGGATTTCTCATTACGAGGAGTCCCGTTTTATATGCCCATAAAAAATATTAACCTCCCTGAATGCTTATTGCATAAAGGAAGGAATCTTAGAATAAGGTAATAATATGACTTATGATATAACTTGCTTATTTTAGCATTTATTTATAGCAATCTCAAAAAGTTTATACAGCGTTTCTTAATTCTTTATTTGAGCCTGCATTAATTTGTCTCAAAATCTCGACAGCTACTTCTAAAGCTCTTTTGCCGTCCTTACCTCCTACGACTGGGGGCTTTTTGTCCTTAACGCACCTTACAAAATCAGCAAGTTCTAATTTTAGCGGCTCACTTTTCGGGAATACTGGAGTCTCTCTTATTTCGACTTGGCCGTCAGAATTCGTAACACAGCGGCTAATCTGCACGGTTTGAAGCTCGTAATTTATAGTAATTTGTCGTTCACGTTCGACGATTTCAAGCTGTCTGCATTTTTTCTCCGCACATCTTGACACTAAAATATGAGCGATTACACCGTTTTCAAAAGTTATTTGAGCGTCGGCAATGTCTTCATGTTCACTGAAAACGCATGAGCCAGTAGCAGCAATTTTCGCAATAGGTGAAGGAACTAGAGACATGATTATATCTATATCGTGAATCATTAAATCAAGGACGACTCCGACATCGTTAATTCTTGCGCTGAATGGGCCTACACGTCGCGAGTCAAGATAAATCGGCTGCGGGTGAATCTGTGAAATATATCTAATTGCGCTGTTGAATCTCTCAATATGTCCGACCTGAAGCACTAAATCTTTTTTTGTAGCAAGTTCTAACAATTCGCCGGCCTCTTCAGGTCTGAGCGTTACAGGTTTCTCGACTAGAACATGAATTCCGGCCTCAAGTGCTATTTTTGCTGTATTATAATGCTGGCTTGTCGGTACTACGATAGAAAGCGCGTCAACTTTTTTGTGATTTATAAGTTCTTCAATTGAACTATAAGCGGGGACTCCTAAATGTTCACCGATGAAGCGGGCGCGTTCAATATTACTGTCAGCAACTCCGACTAAACTGGCATCTAATAGCTCTGTATAAATTCTTGCGTGGTGCTGGCCAAGATGTCCTACTCCTATAACGCCAATTCTTTCAGTCATGATAAATAGAATCCTTCCCAAATTTTTATTCGCAGCTAGTTAAAATTAATTATTTTCAAGCCGCTATTATTCTTATCACAAAATACGTAATTTTTGTGGTATGAGTACGAAATTTTTGCAGGTTTTGATTTTCA
>CAJOEQ010000309.1:1453-3920 GCA_905233515.1 uncultured Synergistales bacterium | reverse complement strand
TAGCTCCGATTAAATATTTAGTCTCAGGAGTTAAAGGCACGTGCAGAGAAATATAATCAGACTCGCTCAATAACTCATCAAGTGATACAAATTTTGCGCCTAAATTATCAAGTTCTGAATTATTATGCCTTCCATAATATATTACTCGCATATTAAAGCCGGTCATTGCTTTACGAGCGAAATTACTTCCGATTCGGCCAGCTCCTATAATTCCCAGAGTCCGCCCTGTTACGTCATAACCGAGCATGTATTCAGGAGCCCACGAGAAAGATTTTTCACGCACAATTTTATCGCCTTCAATGACTCGTCGAGCCGCAGAAAATAACAACGCAAAAGCTAAATCCGCCGTCGCGTCAGTCAATACGTCCGGAGTATTCGAGACATAAATCCCGCGTGAATTAGCTGCTTTCACGTCAATATTATTGAATCAAACGCCGTAATTAGCGATTAACTTTAAATCTTGGCCGGCATGTGAAATTATTTCAGCGTCAATCTTGTCATTTAACATAGCTATAACTGCAACATGAATTTTAACGGCCTGTAATAATATTCATGTCAAAATCGCAAATCTTGCTCAATTCTTCCATCGCTAAAGGAGGCAATTTTCGCGATAAATAAACTTTATTTGACATTGCGAAATACTCCTATTCTATAGTGATTGACTTAATTACAACATCTTCAACGGGTCTATCATTGCGGCCTGTCTTAGTATGTCCGATTTTTTCCACGATTTCCATTCCTTCAATTACATGACCGAAAATTGCATGATGGCCGTCAAGCCACGGAGTCGGAACAAGAGTAATAAAAAATTGCGATCCGCCAGTATTTGGCCCGGCATTTGCCATTGAAAGAATACCGGGGGCGTTATGTTTGAGTCCTTCTCCGAATTCGTCAGGAATTGTATAACCGGGGCCGCCTGTTCCGTTGCCTTTAGGGTCTCCGCCTTGAATCATGAAATTATCAATTACTCGGTGAAAGATTACGCCGTCATAGAATTTCTTATTAGCAAGATCTACGAAATTTTTAACTGTGTTAGGTGCTAAATCGCTGTAAAGTTCGATTTTGAAATCTCCCATACTAGTAACAAATTTTGCTACTGGGCGTTTTGACTCTTCAGCAAATGCAGTGTTACAGACTAATACGAGCGCAAGGACTCCTAAAATTTTAAGCATGATAAAAAAATTTCCTCCATATAATAAATAAATATAATAATTTGCGGTCATTATAGCATTTGCAGGCCATAAATTTTTATAGCAGCTCACGTAAATATCCGGAAAATTTTATAATTCTCAAGCAAAAAAAAATCTCCTCCGTAAAAATATAAATTCACAGAGAAGAAATTTAATAGCACCCCTTGTAAAACTTTTTGCGCTTTGAATCAATTATTTAATTCAACGGGTAAAATTATTCTTGTGATTTTTTCCGCGAGTCCTGTCGAGTCATTTATTTCAACAATTACCCCGTTAAAAGCCGGCTCATCTAAACAAGGCTCAAACTTGCAAGGCATACCCTCTAAAAATTTCGGCATTCCTGAAGAGACTTCAACACCGATTAAACCGCCGTGGCCTCCTGTCATTCCTGCGTCGGAAATATAGGCCGTCCCTCTTGGTAAAATTTTCTCGTCCGCCGTCTGAACGTGAGTATGAGTCCCTATAACCGCGCTGACTCTTCCGTCAAGATAATATGCGAGTGCTAATTTTTCGCTTGTTGCCTCAGCGTGAAAATCTACCAGAATCGGCAAATCATCACCGTATGAATTTTTCAGCTCGTCAATTACCTTATCAGCACAGAAAAACGGGGACTCGATTGGCGGCATAAAATTTTGACCCTGTAAATTAATTATTCCGAGTTTCTTATTTTTGCGAGTAATAACACCATGCCCGCGTCCATAACAGGAAGGCGCATAATTTGCGGGTCTGAATATTCGCGTGTCAGAGTCAAGAATCTCAAAAAATTGCGGCTTGTCCCATATATGATTCCCGCTTGTCATAGCGTCGACTCCGAGTGAGAGAAATTCATTAAAAATTTTATCAGTCATTCCCTTACCATGAGCGGCGTTTTCGCAATTAATCACAATAAAATCAAATGAGCCGTATTCACGCTTTAAAATCGGTAAAGAAATTGCTAACGAGTCGCGGCCAGTCCTCCAAGCAACATCACCGGAAAATAAAATTTTCATTATTTTGCGTACTCCGTTGATCGAGTCTCTCTTGCGACATTGACTTTAATTTGACCGGGATATTTTAATTCGGCCTCTATACGTCTAGCAATGTCAAAAGCTAATTTATGCACAGTCCCGTCGTCAGTTTTCCCTGCGTTAAGAATGACTCTAACTTCCCGGCCGGCCTGAATGGCATAAGCTCTTGTTACTCCGTCAAAAGTCTGCGCAATTTCTTCTAATTTCTCAAGCCGCTTTATATATGCGTCAATGCTTTCACGTCTTGCGCCGGGTCTTGCTGCACTGATA
>CAJOEQ010000309.1:0-1417 GCA_905233515.1 uncultured Synergistales bacterium | reverse complement strand
TACAATTAACAATTTCAGGAGATTCCCCGAATCTTCTCGCTAAATCCGCGCCGATTGCTGCGTGAGGGCCTTCAATCTGATGATCTATTGCCTTGCCTATATCGTGAAGGAGTCCGCCCCGTCTTGCAATTTCTTCATCAAGTCCTAATTCAGCGGCTATGACTCCGGCGATTTGAGCGACTTCTACACTATGAGACAAAACATTTTGCCCATAACTGAATCTAAATTTTAATTGCCCGAGTGTCCGGACAAGTTCATTATTCATATTTTTAATACCGAGTTCGAGTATTACATTTTCGCCCTCTGTGATCATTTCTTCGTCAATATCCCGTGCGGCCTTCTCAATTAATTCCTCGATTCTAGCTGGGTGGATTCTGCCGTCAACTACGAGTCTTTCCATTGCGCGGCGTGCAATTTCTCGTCTAATCGGGTCAAAACTTGAAAGCGTAACAGCTTCGGGCGTGTCATCGATTATAATATCTACTCCGGTTAAACTTTCAAACGTGCGAATATTGCGGCCTTCACGTCCTATGATTCTGCCCTTCATTTCTTCACTTGGAAGAGGGACAACGCTAATACTGCTCTCACCTGCTGACTCAGCCGCACAACGCTGCATAGCACCGATTATAATATCACGGGCTTTTTTCTCCGCTTCACGGCTAGCACGTTCTTCGAGTTCCTTTAGCTTCATTCCGAGCATGTGTCGCGCGTCCTGTTCAGTCTTTATCATGAGAATTTCTTGCGCTTGTTCCTTTGTGAGTTCGGCGATTTCCTGTAATTTGTCCTCTTGCTGCTTGATAGTTTCTTCGAGGGCGGCGCGGCGTTTCTCGATCTCTTCGTGCTTTGAGCGTAATTCGTCCTCTTTGTGCGTTACTCGGTCAATTTTTTTGTCGAGATTGTCTTCTTTCTGCTCTAGTTTACGTTCAGTGCGTTGAATTTCGCTGCGTCTTTCTTTGATATCCTTCTGTGCTTCCTGTCTGAGTCTATTAACTTCCTCGCGAGCCTCAGATACTTTTGATTGTTTCATTCGCTCTGCAGATTCTTCTGCTTCCTTGAGCATGTTATTAATTTGATTCTTCACGCCGTTGATTCTAGAATTGTCCCAAGCTCGCATTACAGTATATCCGATTCCTGAGCCGGTCATGAAGAAAACTAATGCTAACACAAACTGCATAATTATTTATTTATCCTTTCTATTTATACAACGCTTTAAAAAATTTATTCCCAAAACAGGGGGTGCTGAAATATATAAACTTTATTCCCTAGTTTTAAAGCTGGGCAAATGATAAAATTTTACATTTTTAATCGCGCTTTAACAAGTCAGGATATTTTTTTGCAGTGAATAATTTTTCTTGACACAATGCACTTGACTGACATAAAATATTTTTGTTCACAAATTTATATTTTATGTATAAAA
>CAJOEQ010000308.1 GCA_905233515.1 uncultured Synergistales bacterium | reverse complement strand
CGATAATCTTGCAAGAATCTTAGCGGGTGAAGAAGTTATTACACCTGTTTATAATTTCATAACTGGCAAAAAAGAACCGGGCAAAGTCATAAAGTTAAAGCCTTCTGATGTCTTAATAATGGAAGGTATACACGGACTTAATGACAAAATTTTAGCGATGCTCCCAGAGTCAAGCCGTTACGGTGTATTTGTTTCGCCGTTGACGGGAATTTGCATAGATCCTCATAATCGAACACGAACGAGCGACAACAGATTATTACGCCGCATAATTCGCGATTATAGGACGAGGGGCAAATCAGCGCAGGTAACTCTTGAAGTTTACCCTAAAGTCATCAGGGGCGCAAAACAATATATATTCCCCTATAGAAGCCGAGCAAATGCAATTTTTAATTCAGCACTTCCCTATGAACTCGGAGTCTTAAAACCTTATGTTGAGCCTTTACTGCACACAGTAGACGAGAATTCTTCAGTTTTTAGTGAGGCTTTGAGACTGCTAAATATTTTGCGTTTTGTCCCAGCTTTAAACAATGACGGAATTCCCAATAATTCAGTAATTCGTGAGTTTATCGGCGGCAGTTGCTTAGACGTATAATATTATTAAGGAGTGCTAAATCATGAAAAAGTTTTTATTAACAATCGCATTAATAATTTTTCCAGTATCAAGCGCGTTTGCAATTCCTGAACCTCCGGCAAAAGGTCAATGGGCTTATTCTTTAGAGTCTCAGCTTGCAATTTACGCTAAAGCAGACAGGGACTCAAACTATCAAGAAATAGCAATGCCTGAAAGCTGGATAAAAGCTCCGAGCGCAGTACGTGATAAAGATAATTATTTATGGTATCGCGTAAAAGTGGGCAAAATTTCGGGGTGGCTGCCTCAAGAGGGAATCAGGCTCAAAATGGGCGGTAAAAGCAAAACAGCCGGAAATATTTATAATCGATTTGCAAAAATGGATCTTGAAATGCCGTTCAGCTCAAACGAGTCTGAAATATGCTCAAAAATTTTCAAGTTTAATATAATCGGCATGAGCATGACAGATCTGCGCAAGAAAATGGGAACGCCTACACTCCGCGAGTCGCCCTATGATAACGCGGATATGAGCGTACTTTCTTATGAAGTCCCGAATAAAAATATAACTGTCTCGATAACTTTAACGCGTGAATATGGCGACATTGACGGCCACGTTGAGTCAAT
Organism: uncultured Synergistales bacterium; assembly: GCA_905233515.1. Taxonomy (GTDB): domain Bacteria; phylum Synergistota; class Synergistia; order Synergistales; family Aminobacteriaceae; genus JAFUXM01. The sequence continues at coordinate 4,129 of CAJOEQ010000308.1, read as the reverse complement.
AAATATTTACAGAGGCAGCGCGGGAGAACCTGAATAACAAAAATTGCAATTCTCGATAATATTTGCGCTTGCTATATTGCTTGATTTAGCAGTAGGAGAAATAAATTTTTCCATTCATCCTGTTAGATTAATCGGGCATTTAATAAATTTTTTGCAGGCGAAATTATTTAATTTACATTCATTTAAAAACGGTCTCGCAGTAACTTGTATAACTCTTTTTGCTGCGGGGCTTGTTGTTTATTTATTATTATATTTTTCCGGCTGTAATGATTTAATCAAGATTTATTTATTATATGCTGCTTTATCATGGCGGGACTTGAAAGACGAGACTCGGCCAGTTTTATTTTGCTTAGTGAATAAAGATTTACAGGGCGCAAGAAAATTTTTATCGCGGGTCGTCGGGCGTGATACTCAAAATCTTTCAGAAATTGAGATAATACGCGCATTAATTGAGACTATTTCAGAAAATTGTATAGACGGCATTATTTCAGTTATGTTTTATGCAGGACTGGGATATTGCGTTAATAGTTCGTACGGAGCTTATATTTTCGTCTGGATATTCAAAGCAGCCAGCACACTGGACTCAATGATAGGCTATAAATCTTTTAAAGAATTCGGAAAATCAAGCGCAAAACTTGACGACATATTAAATTTTTTACCAGCTAGAATCGGAGGTGTTATTATTGTTATTTCCGGCGGATTCATAAATTGTAATTAATAGCTGTGAAGGGGGAGTCGTTCACATGATATTCAAGAAAATTAATTATATAATACGAGCTATGAAAATTTTTTATCATGACAGATTAAAGCACTCAAGCCCTAACAGTGCACACGGGGAAAGCGCATTTGCTGGAGTCCTGAATATAAAACTCGGCGGGGGAGCTTACTATAATAATAAATTCATAGCACGGCCATTTTTGAACGAGTCAGGCAATGAAGTAGAAATTTTTGATATTGTAAGAGCTTGGAACTTGTTAGATATTTCAAGTGCGTTATTTGCTGTGATTATTATATTATTTACGTGTGTTATTGCTTGATTTATATCACATCACGGCCATTTTTGCACAAGAAAAATTTTTATATTGCTTGATTTATATTATAAATCCTGTAATATTTCTTGCATGAATAAATTAACTCTTCACGGGGCGAATCCTGAAAATTTATATAAAGCGTTTAATATCGCAATTCCTGAAAAAATTATAGACTTCAGCACTAACACTAATATACTTGCTTGGCCTGAAAATATAAATATTGATTTTAAATCTCTTGCGTCGCGTTATCCTGATATTGAATGCTTGAGAGTCCGGAAAATTATATCTTCACGAGAAAATATAAATATAAATAAAATTTTATTCACAAATGGAATAAACGAGGCTATTTTTTTGCTTGCTAGAATTTTAACGGGCAGTACTGCAATTCTTGAGCCTTGTTACTCAGAATATAAGCGCGCTTTTACGAATTCACACGAAATTTTTTCGCTGAATGATATAAATAATTATAATAATATAATTCTCGCAAATCCTAATAATCCGACGGGAATTTACATAAATAATTTAAGCGAATTAATAAAATTTTATCGGGACAAATTTTTTATAATCGACGAGGCTTATATTGATTTCTTGCTTAATGATAATATAAAGCGTGAAAGACTCTGCGAATTTGAGAATGTTATTATTTTGCGGTCATTGACTAAAATTTTCCATTTAAGCGGAGTCAGAATAGGCTATATTATTGCGAACGAGTCAATTATTGAACGAGTCAAAAAATTTCTGCCGACTTGGAACGTTAATTCAATAGCTCAAGAACTCGCAGAAAAATTCTTGAATGACTCAAATTTCTATGAGTTAACCCGAAAATTTTATAAATATAATACTCCTGAGTTTATAAAAAATTTGCGGCTTGCTGGCTTTGACGTGTTAAATTCAGACGTGCATTATTTCTTGATTCGAGTTAATGACGATATAGAGGCTTTAAAAATTTTGCTAAAAAATGGAATGACCGCCAGACACACGAGAAATTTTGCGGGGCTTGACGGTCAATATTTGCGAGCTGCGACGAGATTCGAGAATGAGAATAAATTTTTTATTGAGACTCTTAAAACTTTATCGCGTTAAAAATTTCTCACGTAATAAATTAATTTGTTTATCATTAATTTCAAGCTCACGAGTTATATAATTCATGACTGAGCCGTAATTTAATTTTATATAATTCAAAGCGTTATTCATGAGTTCGGGCGATACATATTCTAACTCGTCCGGGTCTTGTGAAAGAGTCTTAACAAATTCGCGTTCACGTGCAATTTTTGCGGCGTTAAATTCATTAGTCAATAAATAATCTGACATGATAATATTCTCGTCTACGTTCAAAGCTGATAAAATCAACATGGCCGCGAGTCCTGTTCTGTCTTTCCCCTGTGCGCAGTGAAATAAAAGCGATTTATTTTCGGGTAATTCAAGCAAATACTCAATCATTTTTTTTATAGCCTGATTTGCCGCTGGGACTGCTTAAGATTTGGACGTATAAATTTTTATTCATTATGCCTGTTTTTACCGCGCCGATTAACATAGAGACTTTATCATGACGCGCAAGATAGGGAATCATTTTTTTAGCTTGAGAGCTGTTGATGTCAATATCAAGAGTAGAAATTTTTACATTCTCTACACCGTCAATAACTGGGTCAGGCTCTGACTTTGACTCAAAATCAAGCCTAAAATCAATAATGACAGCTAAATTATAATCTTGAGTCAATTTTTTTATATCGCTGCTTGTTGCTTTATAAAGTGAAGCAGTACGCAATAATAGGCCGTGTTTGATAATTTTATCGTCAAGAGTCTTATATCCGCCGAGTTCGCGGGCATTGCCGACTCCCTGAAGATTTAGACTCTGACTTGCTGAAGAAATGCCGGGTAAAAGCATAATTATAATTATTGCTAGAATAAAATTTTTACTCATTAAAATATTCACCTGCTAAGTTAAAATCTTTTGTGCTGTCGATAAAATTTAATAATTTCTCCCGAATAGTGTGATCTGCGATTTGCTGTAATTTTCCTTTATCATTGCCTACAAAATTTATAGAATGCGAGGCTAAAAGCAAATACATATAAGGAGTAAATTTTTTTATCAGCTCGTCAACTTCCTGATCAGTCTTCAAATTAAAATATTCTTTGCATATTGAGTTCAAGAAAATATCAGCGTCTTCCAAATTAAAGCCTAAAAATTTTGCTTTGTGTTCGTCAGGTAATGGCGAGTATTTGAGCATATATATAAAAGAAAGCATTATCCCGAGAAAATCCCATATAGGATGGCCGTATGTTGCGTCGCCTAAGTCAATTAACATAAAATCGCCGTTATTATCAATCATGATATTTTTTGCGTTAAAATCGCCGTGTATAGTGTCAATAAAAGCTAAAATTTTATTAACTTCTTCGGGCGTGAGATAACTTGCAAAACTCGTGATTATATTCGAGATTTTTACTTTACGATTTGGCAAATTTGAGTCCGACTCAATTTTTATATTATGAATTTGCTTGAGTAATTGAGCGCATTTTTTGCCCATTTCAGGGACTAATTCGCGATTATCTGAAATTATTTGCGCGACTGTCTTAGCATTGAGTAATTCATATAATACCCCGTAAGAATCGCCGCATTTCACTACGTCATAAGATATAGCAGTAGGAACTCCCAGTAAGAAAACTTGTTTTGCTGTATCGAGTTCACGTTTAATAAATTCTAAATTCATGCCGGGATTATAAATTTTTACAATAATTTCCGGGTCAATTCTGTAGACTCGTCCATAAGCCCCCGAGCCTATTTCTTCGCAATTTTCTATAGAGATTTCACGTAAAGCCCTCTCAACGTCAAATAATTCAGTGAAACCTGTAGTCTCAAAAATGTCATAAACTTCGCGGGATAAATTAATAATGCTGATTTTCTTGTTTAATTTCTTGCGTGCTTTCATGAGGACTCTTAATCCTGCACTGGAAATATATTCAAGTCCTGACGCGTCAAATATTGTGTCATTATTCAAGTCTGAGCTAAAAATTTTATGTTCCCATTCAGTTACATTATTTGAGTCGATCCTGCCAGTTAAAAAAATTGTGCTCAATTTATGCCTCCATTAAACAATAAA
>CAJOEQ010000307.1 GCA_905233515.1 uncultured Synergistales bacterium | reverse complement strand
CTTGCAAGATCACTGACTCTAATATCTTTGCGGCTAATCTCGTCATAATTATGAAGTCCCGCCCGTTGAACCAGAGTCCCCGCCAATCTCACAGGCTCAAGAATTGCTACAGGAGTCAATACTCCCGTGCGGCCTACTGAAATTTTTATATCTTTTATGCGCGTAAAAACTTCTTCAGGGGGATATTTATATGCTACTGCCCAGCGGGGTGCGTGAGAAGTTGAGCCGATTTCATGCCATTGAGTCAAATCATCAAGTTTTATGACTACTCCATCAGTTATATAATTCAAGTTATAGCGTTCATTTTGCCAGTGAGCTATAAAATTTTTAACGTCGTCAAGATTCTCACAGTATTTATAAGCACTCTGAACAGGAAGACCTAAATTTTGCAGGAATTCAAGCGATTTGATTTGACTCGTTATTCCATAAGATTCAGCGTTCACGACATAATATAAAAATATATCGAGTCCGCGTTCTGAAATTATGCGTTTATCTTTCTGTCTAAGAGTCCCGGCGGCGGCATTTCGTGGATTCGCAAAAATTTTCTCCCCTCGTTCTGTTCGTAATTGATTCAGAGCGGTAAATCTATCAAGAGTCATCAAAATTTCGCCCCTGACTTCAATTTGCCCCGATGGATAATTTTTTAATTTCTTAGGAATTGAGTCAATCGCTAAAATATTTTCAGTAACATTTTCGCCCGTTTTGCCGCTGCCTCGTGTTGCGCCCTGAATGAGATTCCCGTCTTGATATATAAGCGAGACTGCTAGACCGTCAATTTTCATTTCACAAGTAAAATGCTCATTGTGATTAATTCTCGTGAAAAAATTTGCTAACTCTTCACCGGTGAAAACATTATCAAGCGACAACATGGGAATTTCATGATTTACGGGTGAAAATAATTCACTGATTGAGCCTCCGACATTATGAGTCAAAAAATTTTCGCGCTTAAATTCTGGGTGTTCGCGTTCTAAATCATTTAATTCACGGACAAGCGAGTCATATTCAAAGTCGCTGATTTCCGGCGAGTCCTTATCATAATATAGTCCCGCATGATATTTTACGAGATTATAAAGCTCATTCATGCGGGTTTGAAATATATTCATTCTTTATGCTTTAGGTTTCATAGCAGGGAATAAAATAACGTCCCTTATTGAGCGTGCACCGGTCAAGAACATAACGATTCTATCCATACCGATTCCCATTCCGCCAGTAGGTGGGAGTCCTGCCTCAATTGCGTTAATAAAATCTTCGTCGAAAACATGAGCCTCGTCGTCGCCTTCTGCTTTTTTGCGTGCCTGATCCTCGAATCTCTCGCGCTGATCAATCGGGTCATTAAGCTCGCTGAATGCATTAGCAACTTCTTTACCGAACATGAATAATTCAAATCTATGTGTATAATCGGGATTTTCAGGATCTCGCTTTGAAAGCGGTGATATTTCAGTCGGGTGGCCTAATAAAAACGTAGGTTCTATTAATTTTTCTTCGCCGAACGCCTCAAACAAGAGATTTAATACAGCGAATTTGCTTTCATGTCCTGTCATCTCTGATGCTAAACCTTTAGAGCGTGCTATTTCTCTTGCTTCCTCGTCTGATTTTACAGAGTCAATATCGACTCCCGCAAATTCTTTCACGGCCTCGCGCATTGTTATACGCTTAAAAGGTTTTGACAAATCTATTTGAGTCCCGTTCCATTCGATATTAAGAGTCCCTATAGATTTCGCGGCGTTCCTGATTAACTCTTCAGCAAGATTCATCATGTCAACATAATTTGCGTAAGGCCAGTAAACTTCCATCATGGTAAATTCAGGGTTATGCATTGTGTCAATTCCTTCATTGCGGAAATTTCGGCCAATCTCGTAGACTCTTCCCATCATGTAAATATAACTCTACGGCGATTCTCATATACATATCGAGCCCGAGCGCGTTATGAAAAGTTTTAAACGGTCTAGCATTTGCCCCGCCTGCCAGCACTGACAAAATAGGAGTCTCAACTTCAAGAGTCCCGTGTGATTCTAGAGTCTCTCTGAATGACGAAATAATTTTAGAGCGTTTTCTGAAGACTTCTCTAACTTCAGGATTTGCTATTAAGTCCATATAACGCTGTCTATATCTTATTTCAGTGTCAGTCAGTCCGTGCCATTTTTCAGGTAATGGGCGAATTGCTTTGCTGAGTAATTTATAACTCGTTACCATGATAGTGAGTTCACCGCGCCGAGTCCTGCAGGGGAGTCCCTCAATTCCGAGCCAATCGCCTGTGTCTACCCATTTTTTAAGGAAATTATATTCCTGCTCACCTACTGTATTAAGCTGAAAATATAATTGAATTCGTGAATTCTCGTCGGCCAAGTCCGCAAAAGTCGCTTTACCCTGTCTTCTGATAGTCATAACTCGTCCCGCTGTCTTAATGGGTGAGTCCTTTGCTTCCTGTTCAGGCTGTAAATAGTCAAATTTTCCGCGAATTGACTCGAGGGTGTCGCGCCTGTCCCATGTTTCATTGACGTAGGGATTATAGCCTTCTTCAGTTAAGAGACGCTGTAATTTTTCCTTGCGCTGTCTTACTACTTCGTTATCTTCTG
>CAJOEQ010000306.1 GCA_905233515.1 uncultured Synergistales bacterium | reverse complement strand
CGGTGCCGACTCCTTTAATTTCTTTGCAGATTGAAGCCCCGCACTTGGCCGCAAATTTTTTGTGAAGTTCTCCCGCGTCATTGCGAATCGGTGAGCCTTTATATTTCTTGAGTCCTAAAATCATCTCAGTGCCGCACAAAGCCCCGCAAGTTCCTTCAGTGCAGCCCATACCAAGCCCAAACCCCGCGCCCAGTCTACGCAGAATATTTTCGTCGAGTCCTACTTCTTCAGCAAATACGCACGCTACAGCCTGACAGCAATTATAATGTGAGTCGCCCGTCCTGTTTTTGAGTGCTACAGCTTTATCTTGTTTTAATGACATTCACAAATCCCCCCGTAAAATAATTTATAAAAATTTTAGCAACATGACAGAATACGCGCAAATTTATTTATGTTATACTCTGCAAAATTCTTCACAAGATACTCAGGAAAATAAAAATTTTACTAATAATAAACTCCTCGCAAATTCTTTGAATATCATAATGTTATGTTAGAATAACTTAACTTGTAAACTACTTATATAACGAGGTGAAATAAATTAATGTCTGAATATAATTATGAAGAAGCACAGGAATCTTTAAATTATCTCGCGCCATATATAAATGAAGTGCCTGAAATCGCTATAGTATCAGGTTCAGGACTCGGGGACATTGCGGACTCAATAGCAAATAAAATTATAATCGATGTCAAAAACGTACCGAACTGGCCAATATCTACAGCTCCGGGACATTCAGGGAAAATTATTCTCGGGCAAATCTCAGGGGAAAATATAATCATGCTTCAAGGCCGCGTGCATTACTATGAAGGCTATTCAATGAAGGCTGTAACTTTTCCGACAAGAGTTTTAGGAATGATGGGCGTTAAAATTCTTATCGCTACAAATGCTTCAGGAGCAATTAATAAATCTTTCAAGCCCGGTGAAATTATTGCAGTCAGAGATCATATTAATTTTATGGGCGCAAATCCTTTAATGGGAGCTGATGAACCGCGCTGGAATTCTCGTTTTCCTGACATGAGCAATGCTTATTATCCGGGATTTATTGAGATTCTCGAAAATTTCGGCTTGCGTACTGGAGTCTATGCTGCTTTTATGGGACCTTCTTTTGAGACTCCCGCTGAAGTAAAAATGGCCGGAATCTTAGGTGCTGACTTGGCCGGAATGTCAACGATTCCCGAAGTTTTGGCTGCTAATGCAATGGATATGAAAATTTGCGTGCTTTCATGTGTTGCTAACATGGCCGCAGGGATTGAACACGATAAAATTTTGACTGAAGCTGAAGTATTAACACAAATGAAAAAATCTGCGTCAAAACTTGCTGATATTATTATAAGATTAATAGAGAAATTATAATTTTCAGGAGGATTTATTTATTATGAGAAAATTTTTAGCGGCCTTGTTTATTTTATTTGCGTTATTAGTAAATATTTCTTTTGCAAGTGTAAAATATGACTATAACGACGCTCAAGAATCACTAAAATATTTAAGCCAGTTCATAAAAGTATCGCCCGATATTGCAATAATAACAGGTTCAGGACTCGGCAGTGTTGCAGACGTAATTGAGAATAAAATTATCATTGACACTCAAAATATACCAAATTGGCCGCAATCTACTGCACCCGGTCACGAAGGGAAGATTATTTTAGGGCAGATTTCAGGAAAAAATATAATCTTACTTCAAGGCCGTTTGCATTATTACGAGGGTCATTCTATGAAAGCTGTAATATTTCCGACTCGAGTCTTAAAGTTAATGGGCGTTAAAAATTTAATCATCACAAATGCAGCCGGAGCAATTAATAAAAATTTCAAAGTAGGCGATATTATAGCAATTAGAGATCATATTAATTTTTTGCCCAATCCTCTAATGACGAAAGATTTAACGTGAGATTTCCTGATATGACAGAACTTTATAATAAAAAATTTCTCGCATTTCTTGAATCTTTAGGACTAAAAACGGGCGTTTATGTTGCAACAACGGGAGCTTCTCTTGAGACTCCAGCTGAAATTAATATGTTTAGAATTTTAGGTGCTGACGTTGTAGGGATGTCTTCAGTTCCAGGAGCTATAACAGCCCACGCAATGGGAATAAAAGTTTGTATGCTTTCTTGTGTATCTAACATGGCCGCAGGAATTGAAGGCGATAAAACTTTGTCGGCAAATGATTTTATTTTCCACATGAGAAAAAACGCGAAAAAACTATCAGAAATTATTGTAAAGTTAATAGAAAATTTATAAAGGAGTAAGATAAAATTTGAGAAAAATATTTATTCTAGCAAGTATAATTTTTTTATTCGCGAGTCCCGTATTTGCCTCATCATGGGTAAATTTTCCTGAAAGCTGGGACATCGGCCAAGCCTTTGCTGTATCGCTTACTTCAACTGCTGAATATTCAAATCCTGTTATAACATGGATGAACCGCAAAATTTCTCTAAATGTCGAACAGGGCGGGGCTGGGCGGATTTCTTATTCTCTCTTAGGGTCAGACGTTCGCAACACAAAGCCGGGCGATTATCCCATTTTGATAGAATTCACTCAAGGCAATAGAATTTATAAAGCGTCAGGAAATATAAAGCTCACTGCACGCAAATATCCTCAGGAACATTTACAAGTCAGTCCTAAAATGGTAAATCCACCTAAACGCGAATTAAAGCGAATCCGTGAAGAGTCAAAATTAATCGGTGCTGCACTAAGAACTATGACGATTCCAAGACGATGGACGACTCCCCCTCAGCCGCCTTTAAGCAATATAACTTTAACTAGTTATTACGGACTTCAGCGAGTCTATAACGGCACACCCAGAAGCGGACACAGCGGGGCAGATTTAAGAGCAGCTAACGGCACAAAGGTTTTTGCTCCATTTGCTGGGACTGTTATATTAACCGGCTTTCACTATTATGCGGGCGGAAGTGTTTATATTGACTCAGGGAATGGAGTAATCACGGCATTTTTCCATTTAAGAGAAATCGACGTAAAGAAAGGCGATAAAGTTAATAAGGGTCAAATAATTGCGAGGTCAGGCAGCACAGGACGAGTTACAGGCCCTCACTTGCATTACAGTTTAATTTTAGGCGGTCAATTTGTTGATCCCATTCCTTTATTGTCGACAAGTATAAATCAAATGTTACAGAAAGGGACTCAATCACAGGTGAATTAAACATGAATATTTACGGGATGATTTTAAGCGGAGGCAGCGGGACTCGTTTATGGCCTCTATCACGTGAGAACATGCCCAAGCAATTTTTAAAGCTGCACGGAAATAGAACACTTTTACAGAATACTGCTTTGAGAATGCTTAATCTTGTGCCTTTAGAATCTTTGCGCGTTATATCCGGTCAAAAGTGGCATAAATTCGTAGTCAAGCAATTTAATGAGACATTTGGACTCGAGAATTTGAGCGAAAATTTTATCATAGAAGAACCCTGCGCACGTGGAACAGCACCGGCGATTTTGTTAGCAGTTGACGAATTATTAAGAAATGGCGCGAATTATGATGACGTTATGATTATTGCTCCGAGCGACGCATTTATTAAGAATAACAAAATTTTTTGTGATGCCCTGAAAATTGCTGTGCAGGCCGCAAAAGACGGTTTTATCTCGGCCAGAAACTGGATTCGGCTATATCAAACAAGGAAATTTTCACGAGGGCGGTTACTGTGAGGCCGCAAATTTCGTAGAGAAACCTGATATTAATACAGCTCGTGAATATTTAGCAAGCAAGATTTATTTATGGAACGGCGGAATCTTTATATTTACTCCTGAGAGCCTTTATCGTGAGCTTGAACACTCCGACCCTGAATTATATGACTTTGCAATGCGTAAAAATTTGCGTGAAGAATTCCCGGACGTTAAAAATATTTCATTTGATAATTCAGTGATGGAGCGTGCAAAAAAAGTCGCTGTCGTGCCTCTTGTTAATTCCGGCTGGTCAGATGTAGGCTCATGGGACGCACTGCACGATGATATTTTAGACAATGACGAGAATCAAAATGTTACAGTCGGCGAGTCCATGATTCTCAACAGCAAAAATTGTTTTGTATATTCAAATGAAAAACTTGCTGTGTTAAACGGCGTTAATGATTTAGTGATTGTAGATTCTCCTGACGCATTATTTATCACTCACAGGGGAGCCTCTCAAGACGTTAAAAATGTAGTAAAGATT
>CAJOEQ010000305.1 GCA_905233515.1 uncultured Synergistales bacterium | reverse complement strand
TTATTTTATTTTAGGCGATAAATCTAGAGGCATTGACTCAATTGCTGTTAATATTGATTTCGACTATGAAAACAAAATCAGCGCAATTTTACTCGCTCAAATGGAACGCGGGAGTCTTAGTTCTTTAGAGTTAGACGCGCAAATAAACTCTTTCAAACTCGACGAATTAATTAAATCCCTGAACGTTAAAGATTTTGACTCAGCCCGAGCAATGGCAGCATTTTTTGAAGGGAATCCCAGCGAAATATTAAAACTTGAGTCAACGAGCAATAACCCCGTAATCTTTCATGCTTTGCGAATAATTGAGCAGTCAAAGGGAACAGAGCAGAATTTAGCGAAAATCTTAGAATACATCAAGAAATACGATGATTTAAGCGAAAAAAATTATGATTCTTATTGTGAGATTATGCCGCTGATTAATAAATATCAGGACAAGACAAACGCAAAAATTTTCATGGCCGAAATGCTTTTATACGGTTTAGGAGTTGATAAAGACACAAAGAAGGCCGAAGAGTTATTCACAGAAATTGCAAGATCCGGAAATCTTTACGCAAGTTTTGCACTTGTACAGAGTCATTTCAATATTATTTTGGACACTGTTATAAATACGGTTATGGAGTAAATCAAGATTTAGAGCAGGCGCGCTACTGGTATCAAAAAGCAGCAAATCAAGGACATCAAAACGCAATTGCAGAATTAAAATTTTTACAATAAAAAGGAGGGCTTATCATGTCGCTATTACATCAAATTGATTCAATTTTTCATTTAGTCGTTCAATACGGCGTGCTATTAATGGAATGTGTAGGAGTAGTTATCTTGCTAGTTACTGCAATAAAAAGTATCTGGGGCTGCCTTTTACGGGACGAACACGTGAGATTAACTCTTGCTAAGGGTATTGCTTTATCGCTTGAATTCAAACTTGGCGGCGAGGTCTTGCGCACTGTAATTGTTCGTGAATGGAGCGAGCTTGCTATACTCGGAGCAATTATTTTATTACGCGGTGCATTAAAGAAAGCAGCAAATAATCTCATTCTTCAAAATCAAGAGTGACTCTCATTCCATCATGGCCGCAAATTGCCTCAGGATAAATTTTTTGTGCATTCGGCAAATATTTTAACGGGCTGCCTATAACTTGAGAGTAATGACTCAGCCATAATCTTTTAACGCCTGCACTCTTAGCAATCCCTGCGGCCTGTGAAAAATTCATATGTCCGTATTCGCGCGCCTGTTCAGCTTGAAAATCTTCGCCGTAAGTTGCCTCACAAATTAATAAATCCGCATTTCTTGACGCGTTTATTATCTCTTCACATTCGCAAGTATCACCGGTAAATACAAATTTAAGTCCTTTTCTCGGAGCTTGCATTACTTCAGAAGGCGTTATAACTCGTTCATTCAATAAAATATTTTCTCCGTGCTGTAAAATATGCCACTGATTAACAGGTATATTTAATTCCTGCGCTTTATCGGGTAAAAATTTGCCCAGTCTGCTTAAATTAAAGCAATAACCTTGACTCGGGACTCTGTGAACAGTCGGGAAAGCATTTAAACTCGCACCGTGCGGCCAGCCCCTTATTAAATCGCGTAATTTTTCGGGCAATTTCTCAAGCAATACTACATCAAACGAAATAAAATCAGTCAGAGTCAAAATCGGTGCCATAAATTTCGCGAGTCCCTCCGGCCCGGTTATGTAAATTTTTTCAGTTCGTCCCATACAGCTCATAGTTTGCAATAATCCCGGAATTCCTAAAATGTGATCCCCGTGATAATGAGTGAGTGCTATTATATCCGTTTTCATGAGGCTGACTCCGCATTTTCTCGCTGCCGTCTGAGTCCCTTCTCCGCAGTCAAATAATATAGAATGTCCCTCACAAAATAACGCTACTGAAGTTAAAGCCCGCTCCGGTAATGGCAATAACGCCGAAGTCCCTAAAAGTATAATATCAATCATTAAATTTTTCCGCCTTCTCTCGTATAAATTCTAGAGTTTTTATTAATTGCTCGTCTTTATTTATCCCCGTGAGTCTCAATTTATGAGCAAATTTTAAAGCATCTCCCATTAAAGCACCCGGCTTGACTCCTGACTCTATTAAATCACGTCCCATTAAATAAGGCTCATTCATGCGAGAATTATATAACTCTAAAAAATTTTCAAGCTCGTTATATCTCGACTCATTCACTAATAAGCGCGAAATTAATAATAAATCATTCGGACAAATTGACTCGTCAAAAATTTTCATGTAATCATTCTCATTATCGGCGAGTTTTATTTTTTCTGTTAAATCTCTCATGTTAAGCACATATTTAATTAACTTGTCTTCACTCGTTAAGCGCGTTAAAAAATTTTCGCATTCGTCAATCTCAAGACATAAAGCACTCATCATGAAATAAAGTTTTTCGCTTGCATTCTCTCTTAAATTGGCCACGGTGGCCAGAAGTTCAAAATCTTTCACGTTCTCTAATTCACTGAGCCAGTAATTTATTTGCCGCATTTCCCGTAAAGACTCAAAAAATATTGACGGCCTAACAGCTTTTAATAATGCGCGCTCAATCTCATTAAAGACTCTTTCACTTGCAAGTGAGTCAAGACTCACACGGGAAGCAAATTTTTTTGTCTCGTCATCTATCTTGAAATCTAAACACGCAGCAAAACGAGCAGCACGCAAAACTCTTAACGGGTCATCCTGAAAACTTTTAGAGCTCACCTGCTTTATAATCCGCGAGTCTATATCGTCAAGACCTCCGAAAAAATCAAGAATTTCTCCCGTCAAAATATCCTGCATTAACGCATTCACCGTAAAATCACGCCTTAAAGCTGCCTTGCGTTCACCTCCGTAAATGTCAACGGGCAAAGCTATATCTAAATCATAGTGTCTCAGCTTGAAAATCTCAAAACTTGCGCCCATTCTCATAACTTCACCGAGTGAGTCAAGAATTTTTGCGAGTGAGTTTATTTCTACGCCGTGAATCTCTATA
>CAJOEQ010000304.1 GCA_905233515.1 uncultured Synergistales bacterium | reverse complement strand
CCCCCTGTGAATTCATAAAGAGTCTTTTAAGAGATTCAAAATTTCGGGCGCGATTACGCAAGGAGTTTTTAATCAATGACTAGAAATTTTTTAGAATTACCCGCGCAAATTTCAGAATTGACGACGTTAAATAACTGGGTAGTATGGAAGTTCGTAGAAAATCCCGACGGCGATAAATCCCGTAAAGTGCCATTTACACCGACAATAGGCAAGGGGGCAAGCGCAAGCGATTCTACAACATGGGCGAGTTACGAGACAGCTCGCAAGGCTTTAGAGAGCGGCAAATATGAAGGATTTGGCTTTGAATTTGGCACTAAAGAGAGTCCGAGCGGTTATGCAGGGATTGACTTAGATAACGCTATAAATGACGACGGGACATTAAAGCCGTTTGCAAGTGATATAGTGCAGATTATGAACAGTTACACCGAATACAGCCCATCAAGAAAGGGACTGCATATTATCTTACAGATTGAGTGAAGGATATAATAAAAGACATGACAATATAGAATGCTACGATTACGGGCGATATTTCACAATGACTTTTGACGTATACGGGGACTCAAAGCCGATAGAGTATCGTGACTCGGAATGTCAGGAAGTGAGAGAAAAATATTTAAAGCTATCAGCCTTAAGCTCAAAGCCGGAGTCAAAAGCACAGCAATTTATACAGCCTATTAACGAGGACTCGGACGAGGAAGTCTTGCGCAAAATGTTTAATTCTCCAAATGGCGTTAAGATTCAAGCACTTCACAACCGCGATTTTTCAGGTTATTATAAATCTCAAAGTGAAGCCGAATTAGCATATTGTTGTATTTTAGCTTACTATACGAATAAGAATGCGAGGCAAATGGATTCGATATATAGAAAGTCAAAATTATATCGGTCTAAATGGGATGAAAAGCACGGGAGTCTCACATATGGTGAAATGACAATACAAAAGGCAATTGCTAACACGCCCGATTATGTGCCAGATATAAAGCGGCCGGAGTCAAGTCAAGCGACTCAATCACAACAGCAAACTACACAGCCGGAAAAACAGCCCGATAAAAATTTAATCACTGACGATGAATATATAGATTTAAATTTTGAGTCAGACATGAAAAATTTTCAGCATTATTCAGAGCGTAAGACGGGATTTAGTAATCTTGATAGTAAATTAGTCTTATATCCTGCTTTGTATTTTCTAGGTGCTATTAGTTCACTAGGTAAGACGACTTTTACATTACAACTCGCTGATAATTTAGCGGCGATGGGCGAGCATGTATTATTTTTCGCGTTTGAGCAAACACGTTTTGAATTAGTAACGAAGAGTCTTGCAAGACTAGCACAGCCCGACGGGGCATTTTACGATTCAATTCCGACGGCTTTAGAAATTCGTAACGGTAGGACATGTCCCGAAATTCGCGAGTCAATGCAGAAATTCAAGCAAATATCACAGCATAAATATATTATCGAATGCGATTTTATGACAGATATTAGCTTTATAAAAAGCACTGTGGAGGCATATATAAAGAAATTCGGAGTCAAGCCGATAGTTTTTATTGATTACTTGCAATTAATCAAGTCAGATAATCCAAAACTCACGAACACGAAAGATATTATTGACTCAAACGTCAGGGCATTAAAATTTTTGCAAATGAGAAATGAATTAGTTATGTTTGTGATTAGCTCATTGAACAGACAAAATTATATGTCAGTCGTAGATTTTGAGTCGTTCAAAGAGTCAGGCGGAATCGAATACACAGCCGATTGCGTTATGGGCTTGCAATTAGCAATCATGAATACAAAATTATTTGAGACTGACTCAAAGGCTACGAAAAAAAGAAAAGTAGTGAAGGCGGCAAAAACTCAAACACCGAGATATATAGAACTGTGTATCTTAAAAAATCGTTATGGAGTGAGTAATGAGTCATTTTATTTTCAGTATTATTCAAGATGGGATAAATTTATTCCTACAACGCGTGAAGTGATAGACGAGGTAATAACGCGGCTTATTAACTCAATACCAGATGACGAAATAAAAAAGCCGCGCTAAAAATTTGTATTCACAAAGAGTAAAACTATTAACTACTTGGCCGCGTGTAAAGCATATAATAATATTTGCTAATCGTTAAGGTACTGGGAGCGGGGGCGGGGCGGGTCTCTTGCTGTGAAAGAGAGCCCCGTATTTCTCCTAGCGACAGAAAAATTTTTTATCATGAGCGCATTTTACTGGGATTGAGCCGAAAAAATATATTAATATGACAGCATGATTTTTTTTGCTTGTGAAGTCTTGCTATAACTGGATTTATAAATGCCCCCTCTAAAATGCCCTACAAGAGGTTGTTTTATAAAGTGAGTAATCATGCGGATTTATGAGTAAATGTGAGTGCCATGACGAGGGGAATAATACGTTATGGAGTAAAAAAACGTTAAAGAGTGAAAGAAG